>JAFAGG010000113.1 GCA_023422955.1 Pseudomonadota bacterium
CAAGCTCAAGCAGTTCAGGGCTATCGCCACTCGTTATGATAAAACCGCTCGCAATTTCCTCGCCGCCGTGCACTTGGCATCCATTACTGTCTGGCTTAATTGAGGGCACGCCCTAAGACTTGCGCACCTTACTGACAAAAATTAATGACAATAATTGTCGATTTTCATTAAGGAGGTACTTCCATTCATGGATGACTGACAATAATTGTCAGAATTTTTAATAGAAGACTGCTTTTTAGCCCAAAAGCACGCTGGCACACTCATTGCGTATAGGAAAGGGTGGCAGGAAACTGTCCTATTTCCAAGGGAGCTAAAATGAAATCTATGAAATCCATGAAGGTAATGAAACAACGTCTGCAGCGTGGTTTTACTCTGATCGAATTGATGATCGTAGTTGCGATTATCGGTATTCTGGCGGCGGTAGCGCTGCCGGCTTATCAGGATTACACCATTCGTGCCCGTGTGAGTGAAGGCTTGGTCCTCGCCTCCTCCTACAAAACCGCAATCTCTGAAACTTTTGCTGCTACTGGTCCTGCCGGGATGTTGGCGTGCACGGTCGCCACTAAAGATACCGACTGCCAAAGTATGGGTATCTCGCTCGTAGAAAATAATAAAAACGTCACTAGTATTACATCGGATGCAACAGGTATTATTACTATTGCCTACACTACAGCGGTTGTTCCTGCAACAAATAACTTGCTTGAATTGCGACCAATGACCACAGCTGCTACGCCCGCCACTTTTGATATGAGCCTTGCTGCTAGCGCAGGAGCGCCTTACCAGTGGGAGTGCGGTCCTGCTGCAGCCACTGGCATTTTAGTTAAATACTTGCCAGCTTCCTGCCGCTCATAAAACACCTAGTAATTTCCGTGGTGTGAAAAACGGGGTGCTTCGGCACCTCGTTTGTTTTTCTCCGTCCACGGTGTGCTACTACTTTGATCAGTGGAGCAAGCCGCGTGATGGGAAAGCGATGATCCTGCTTGCGCAGGCATTAAAAAATCAGGTGAAACAAGAACGCAAGAACAACGCGCGGCAGCCCTCAACGACCTTTTGTATCGCGGACACACAAAGCGTCAAGAATGCGGATACGGCTCAGCACAAAGGAAATGACGCGGCAAGAAGGTGTCCGGCATCAAGCGGCATATTGCGGTGGATACGCAAGGCCTGCCCCATGCGTTGCATGTAACGACCGCCGAGGTGACCGATCGGGATGGCGCATTGGCGATGTTTGCCCAGCATCGATCATCATGTGGGCGGTGGCCAAGGTGCTCGCCGATGGCGGTTATACCGGTGCTGCATTCGCTACTGGTGTCCACGCTGCGTTGGGGGCCGAAGTCGAGATTGCCAAGCGTTCCGAACTGCATCGCTTCGTTGTTATGCCCAAGCGTTGAGTCGTCGAGCGGTCGTTTGTCTGGTTGAACAAGTGCCGGCGGCGATTGTGGAAAAACTGCGAACGCAAGCTCGAAACCAGCCTGCAGTTCTTCATCCTTGTCGTACTCGCTTTGTTGTTGAAAAGATACTGAGCAGGTTTTTAGATAATCTGTATTGTCAGGCTAAGCTTATTTAGTGTGTGGAAAGCGGCAGCAGTCCAACTGCCTATTTTCACCAAGGTTTCAAGTCAACCATCTCGAGAACTTTACCTGTTGCTTGATCCACGACCACACTCAAGTCTTGCGTTCTTCCCTTAAGAGGGAAGTAGCCCACCATTCTCTGTTCTGAAGAATATTTACTTATCAAGCTATCGACTGAAGCAGCCTTATCCTTGTTCAACTCTATTAACTGATCCAAAGGTTGCAGGCGATTTGTTACCTCGTTTTTAAGGTCTGAATAAGGAACGTAATACTTAGGAAAATGCTGCAGGTCAGGTCCGCCTGATACGGAGCTGAACATGACTTCATTTCTTTCCTCGATATTTTCTGGCAACTGTGCGGCGACTAGTTTTGGTCCCCACACCGGTAATGTACGATAGTCACTTTGCCGTACTTCGGATAAGGCCTTTTCCGACAAGTCGTTTGCAAACACCAAATCAAAACGGTCTTTGACAAATACTATGTAAGCCGGTCGTGCAATATAAACCGTGTGCAAACCATAGAGAAGTGCGCTGACCTGCAGAATCGCCACAATCATAAGATCGCGGCGCAATTCTTTCTTATGGGGATCGAAGATAACCAGCGTAATGAGAGGACCCAACACTACATCTACGATCAATATCAGAATGAAGATGTCATATACTCCACTTGCCAATGATAGGGGAGTCGGATACCAGACCATAAACACCAGCACCGCAACCAAACTTGCTACGGCAATGGAGATCGCTAAATGTATTCCTCCAGCGCGAAAGCGGTTAAGTACTCGTTCCCTTTCCATCAAGCTCAATAAACGGGCCATATAAGATCTTTTTACCTGCTTGGCTGTATGACGTAACTATGGGAGTCAGGATCTTTTATCCTGTGAATTTGCAATTTTACAGGGCTTCTTTTATTAACTATATGCACTGTATCTTGCTTGCAACTGAGCAGGAGTAGGACAGCAGAGCCTTGGTTGGAGTTGTTTCATCTGCACCAGATTATTAAAAGCTGGTCAGTCTTTCCCTCGCATTATTTTTTATGAAAAGGGATGCAGAAGCACGGCATCTGTCGGGGGATCGCTTGAAACGATTGGACAGATGCCTGAGAAGTGGATGATCAGGCGTTTATAAAACTCCCACTCTTTCCGCCATACTTTTCCAATAACGTGATGTTCGTCATCCTCATCCCTCTATCCACCGCCTTGCACATATCGTAAATAGTCAGCAACCCCACCTGCACTGCCGTCAGCGCTTCCATTTCCACGCCGGTCTTGCCTATTGTTTCCACCTGCGCGGTACAGACGATGCTGGATTCATCCTCATTGATATCAAACTCCACATTCACCCGCGTTAAAGCCAGCGGATGACACAGCGGGATCAGGTCGCTGGTTTTCTTCGCGCCCATGATGGCGGCGATGCGCGCGATGCCTAGCACATCGCCTTTTTTCGCGGAGCCGGACTGGATGATGGCAAGCGTCTCAGGCTTCATGTGTATGGTGCCGGTGGCGATCGCGATGCGGTGGGTTTCCTTCTTTTCGCCGACATCGACCATGTGAGCCTGGCCGGATTCGTTGAAGTGGGTGAGGCCGTCGTTGGGCAGCGCGTTGGTGGAAGAGGTGTCAGGCTTGGTCATGGTAACAAATACGCAGAGTTAAACAGGTCGTGCCGGCCCCGGTTATCATAGGGCCCATGGTGAAACGAAAAGATCTCCCATTGTACCTGCGGCCGCGCAAGCTCGCGGCAATCTGCTTGTCATTTTCGCTAGTTCTTCCGCTGGCATCCATGCCCGCTTCAGCACAAGGCTTGCCTGAACTGAGCGGCGCGGAAAGCGCGGCGCTGTCGCCGGCGATGGAGCGCAAGCTGGGCGAGCACATCATGCGCGACATCCGGCGCAATCGCGACTATCTGAATGACGCCACGGTGCAGGAATACCTGAACAACTTCGGCACGCGCCTGCTGACCGCTACGCCGGAAGCGCGCGGCGATGGCAATTACGATTACTTCTTTTTCGCGGTCCGCGATTCCCGCCTGAATGCCTTTGCCTTGCCTGGCGGTTTCATCGGCGTGCATTCGGGACTGGTGCTGGCTGCAGACAGCGAATCGGAGCTGGCCAGCGTAATGGCGCATGAAATCAGCCATGTGGCGCAGCGGCATATTGCGCGCATGCTGGGCAAGCAGCAAAACGACAGCCTCATTTCGATGGCGGCGATTTTGCTCGGCATGCTTGCAGCTGGTTCCAATGCGGATCTGGCGCAGGCGGCGATGCTGGGCGGAACCGGTTTTGCCGCGCAGCGCCAGCTCAATTTCAGCCGCGAGGCAGAGCGCGAAGCGGATCGCCTTGGCTTGCAGATCCTGCGTAATGCGGGGTTTGATACGGCGGGTGCGGTCAGCTTTTTCGAGCGACTGCAGCGCGCCAACCGCGTGTACAACGACAATGCGCCGGTTTATCTGAGGACTCACCCGCTGACCACCGAGCGGATTGCCGATCTGCAGTCGCGCACGCAATCGGAGCGTTATCGCCAGCATGCCGACAGCCTGGATTTTCACTTGATTCGCGCCCGCTTGCGCGTGCTGCAGGAAAACACGGCATCAGGCCGTCACGATGCTGCGCAATTTTTTGCCACGCAAATGCGCCATCCGCAACCGGCGCAGCAGATTGCAGCACGTTACGGACTTGCTACCGTGGCGCTGCAGCAGGGCGAAGCGCCGCGTGCATTAAAGTTGCTGGAAGAAGCCCATGCCTTGTTGCCGCAAGTGTCGGAAGCGATACGAGGAGGCGCGCCCTTGCTCGCGCTGATGATAGAAGCGCAATTGCAGGCAAAGCAATCGTCGCAAGCGGTGCAAACGGCGGAAGCAGCTCGTAATCGCTTTCCTCTGTCACGCAACATTGCCTTTCAATACGCCGATGCCTTGATGGCGGCAGGGCAGGAGCAAAAAGCAGTGGATTTTCTGCGCGATCAATTGACGCTCTATCGCCAGGAAGCCGAATTGCATCAGCGGCTGGCCAAGGCCTATGCGGCGCAGGGAAGGATCGCCTTGCAGCATTCGGCGATGGCCGAGCACTATGCGCTGACGGGCAGTTTGCCGGCGGCGCTGGAACAGCTGACGATTGCTCGCCGCGCGCCCGATGCTTCTTTCCACGATCTGGCCGTTATCGATGCGAGAGAGCGGGAGTTTCGCGAGCGCTGGCTGGACGAGTTGAAAGAAACGCAAAGGCGCTGAGTCGGCGCACTGAGCTGGCTTGTTAATGCGCGACCGGCATGGCCGGTTGCTGCACGAATCCGAAATGAGTGGAGAGATCGTCGGCAGGCAGGCGCTTCACGATCAGCGTGCGTCCCGCCAGGCGCAGGCTTAGCCGTGATGCTTCATCGCAGTTCTGAAGATGGGCCAGGAAGGCTTCTTCCGTGGGCGGTTGGTTGTCTAGCTTCAGCAGATCCAGGCACTGCATCAGATCGCGATCGTCAACCTGCGCCACCTTGTCCAGCGCTTGCAGGATCAGGTGACCCTGCTCCGTCATCCATGCGGCATTCACGATACCCAGCTTGTCCCCGGTATGCAGGGAAAATCCGTGCAGCGGATCGGTGCGTGCGATGAAAGGCGTCGCTTCCAGCTCTACATAAACCCGCTGTGGACCATTCTGGAAATACCAGCAGCCGCGTTCGTCGCACTGGTAGTTGCGATTGATGAACTGCAGCAGCGCGGGATTGAGTATGCGTTCGCCCGGCAACTGCCGCGCCTGCGCCTGTTCATCGCGCATGCGCCAATCGCCGCGAGCATCCAGCATCAGCCAACCGTAACAGTGCGGCACATTCGGCCACTTGATCATCGCTTGTTTGACGATTTCATCCATGACAAAAAGGGGCAAGTGAAAACAATGTTGGATCTGTGACGCCGGTCGCTAAGATTGGTTGCGTCGATTTCGGGATGAACGCAATCAAAGACGAAGGGCAGGAGCTTAATGGCCCTGGGTCAGGAATTGCAGGATGCGTCGCGGCAACCAGGTCGAGTTGCCGGGCAGGGCACCGATTGCGAAACCGACATGCCCGCCTTCCTGCGGATACTCCAGCTTCACGCAGGGAGCCGCCTTTTCAGGCAAATACTGCGCCGGCAGGAAGGGATCGTTCTGCGCATTGAGCACCAGCGTCGGCACCGTGATGTCCTGCAGCACATGGCGCGCACTGGCGCGATGCCAGTAATCGTCGGTATCGCGAAAGCCGTGCAGCGGCGCAGTCACGACATTGTCGAATTCATACAGGTTGCGCGCGCTTAGCAGTTTGTCATGGGCGAACAGGTCGGGGAATTGATTCAGCTTTGCCAGGCATTTGGGTTTCAGGGTCTGCAGAAAGAAGCGCGTGTAGACCATATTGAAACCTTTTCCCAGCACGGCGCCGCCATTGGTCAGATCCAGCGGTGCGGAAATGGAACAGGCGGCTTTCACGAAGTCGGCCGCATGCTGCGATTCGCCCAGCCAGCGCAGCAAGGCATTGCCGCCCAGGGACACGCCCACTGCATACAGTTCGCTGCTGGGCACGCTCAGGCGTCGCGCCTGCATGCGGCGCAGGACCCAGTTCACTTCTTCCGCATCGCCTGAGTGATAGAAGCGTGGCGCATGATTGATTTCGCCGGAGCAGCCGCGAAAATGCGGCACCGCGCCTGACCAGCCCAGCTTCTGCACCGCCGCCATCAGGCCGCGCGCATAGTGGCTGTTGGATGAACCTTCCAGTCCATGAAACAGCACGAGCAGCGGCTTGTCGGGTTCGCCATCGACAAAATCCACATCGATGAAATCGCCGTCCGGCGTATCCCAGCGCTCGCGCCGGTAAGTCACGGCGGCCTTGGCGATCAGCTTGGCGGGATAAATGGTTTGCAAATGTCCGCCGCGCAGCCAGCGTGGCGCGACATAGGAAGTCACTTCAGGAAGTGTATCGTCATGTAAAGCTGACATGCGGAAGAAAGAGTGGCGGGAGGGCATTGGCGCACAAAATAGATATGCAGCCTTGCGCGAAGCGATTGGTCGCTTTCAGCCGGCCGTTGCTAACGAGGACTGAAAGCGACCCAGGAGTCAGTGATGTCCCGGCTTCGCCATAGCGCCCGGCGACAGCTTGTAGATGGTGCCGCAGTAAGGGCAGCGTGCTTCGCCCTTGGCATCGAAGTCGAGATAGACGCGCGGGTGCGATGACCACAGCGGCATCTTGGGGTTAGGGCAATAAGCCGATTTGTAGCTTGCGTCATCCAGCAGGACCGGATCCATTTCGATTTTTTCAGTCATGATGATCTCCCGTAACTCTTCATAGTTAAATTAAACCAGCGTCAGCCAATGCTTGTATTGCGGTGCCTTGCCGGCGACCACATCGAAGAACAGTGACTGCAGTTTTTCCGTGATGGGGCCGCGTGCACCGGAACCGATGGTGCGGTTGTCCAGTTCGCGGATCGGCGTGATTTCAGCTGCAGTGCCGGTGAAGAAGGCTTCATCGCAACAATACACTTCGTCACGCGTAATGCGTTTTTCAACGACTTCTATGCCCAGGTCGCGCGCCATGGTAAGCACGGCGTCGCGGGTAATGCCATCCAGGCAAGAAGCCAGGTCCGGCGTATAGATCTTGCGGTTTCTGACAATGAATACGTTTTCGCCCGAACCTTCCGACACATAACCTTCGGTGTCCAGCAGCAGCGCTTCATCGTAGCCGTCAGCCAGCGCTTCCTGGTTGGCGAGGATGGAGTTGATGTAATAACCGGAAGCCTTGGCGCGCACCAGCGAAACGTTCACATGGTGGCGGGTGAAGGAAGAGGTCTTCACGCGTATGCCCTTGGCCATGCCGTCTTCGCCCAAATAGGCACCCCATGGCCAGGCAGCGACCGCTACGTGGATCTGGTTGCCCTTGGCGGAAATACCCAGCTTTTCGGAGCCGATCCAAACCAGTGGGCGAAGGTAGCAGGACTCCAATTTGTTTTCGCGTACGACCTGCAGTTGTGCCTGCATCAGCGTATCCATGTCGAAGGGAATATTCAGCTGGAATATCTTTGCTGAATTGAACAGGCGTTGAGTATGTTCCTTCAGGCGGAAAATGGCGGTGCCCTTGTCGGTTTTGTAAGCGCGCACGCCTTCAAAAACAGCCATGCCGTAATGCAGACTATGGGTCAGCACATGGACGTTGGCATCGCGCCAGTCTATCAGTTCGCCGTCTTTCCAAATCTTACCGTCGCGGTCGGCCATGGACATGGGGAATTCTCCAGAATTTTTCGCAAAACAGCGATTTTAACGGAATAATCGCCTTGCCCCCAGCCTTTGGGAAATATGAAAAGAGGCGGCAGGAGTTGCGCGCGCTTTGAAAAAATGGCGGTCCGCCAAATCTCAACAATTGATGCCGCGCAACGCAAAACCGTGTAGGGACTAGGGTCGGTGCGGTAGAATACGCCTTTTCAGTTTGTTCATAAAATAGAGCCATGCAATTCCAGCGACTCAGCGACCTGATCAATCAAGGCAAGCTCCAGAATCAGCGTGTTTTTATCCGTGTCGACCTCAATGTGCCGCAGGACGACGCCGGCAACATCACCGAAGATACCCGCATCCGCGCTTCCATCCCCGCGATCCAGCAAGCCTTGCAGGCTGGCGCGGCCGTAATGGTGACTTCGCATCTCGGCCGTCCTATCGAGGGCGAGCTGAAAGCCGAAGACAGCCTGGCGCCGATTGCCAAACGTTTGTCGGAATTGCTGAATGTTCCGGTTGAGTTGAAGCAGAACTGGGTCGATTGTGTCGATGTCGCGCCGGGCCAGGTGGTATTGCTGGAAAACTGCCGCGTCAACAAAGGCGAAAAGAAGAATAGCGACGAGCTGGCTCAGAAGATGGCCAAGCTGTGCGACGTGTATGTGAACGATGCCTTCGGCACCGCGCATCGCGCCGAAGCCACTACGCATGGCATTGCGCAGTATGCGCCTGTCGCCTGCGCCGGCCCTCTGCTCGCAGCCGAACTGGATGCGCTGGGCAAGGCATTGCACAATCCGGCTCGCCCGATGGTGGCGATTGTTGCCGGTTCCAAGGTGTCGACCAAGCTGACGATTCTGAAATCGCTGGCCGATAAGGTGGATAGACTGATCGTAGGCGGCGGCATTGCCAATACCTTCATGGCGGCAGCCGGCCTGAAGATAGGCAAGTCGCTGGCGGAGCGGGAATTGGTGAGCGACGCGAAAGCGATCATGGACATGATGACTGAACGCGGCGCCACGGTGCCGCTGCCGGTGGACGTGGTGTGCGCGAAGGAATTCGCACCGACCGCGCAGGCGACGGTCAAAGATGTCAAGGACGTGGCGGATGACGACATGATTCTCGACATCGGTCCGAAGACGGCAGCGATGCTGGCAACCCAATTGGGCGAAGCCGGCACCATCGTCTGGAACGGGCCGATCGGCGTATTCGAATTCGACCAGTTCGCCGAAGGCACCAAAACGCTGGCGCTGGCAATAGCGGAATCCAAGGCATTTTCGATTGCCGGCGGCGGCGATACGCTGGCGGCAATTGCCAAGTACGGCATCGCAGACAAGATCAGTTATATCTCGACCGGCGGCGGCGCTTTCCTGGAATTCCTGGAAGGGAAGACGTTGCCGGCGGTGGAGGTATTGCTGCAGCGGGCGAAGTAAGTTTGTTTTTCCCTCCCCTTCAAGGGGAGGGTTAGGGTGGGGGGATGGGTTTCTGCGAAAACTGTGTCAACCCATCCCCCTCCCCCACCTCCCCCTTGAAGGGGGAGGAGTAGATAAGTCTAGTCATATATTAATCGCGGCACAGACCGCGCATCGTCGGCCGCAGGCGGGCGATGAATGATGAATGAATTTTTGTTTTGGAGAACACCATGCCTCTCGTATCCATGCGTCAATTACTGGATCACGCCGCTGAAAACGGCTACGGTCTGCCGGCTTTTAACGTCAACAACCTGGAACAGGTTACGGCAATCATGGAAGCGGCGCATGAAACCGGTTCGCCGGTCATCATGCAGGCATCGGCCGGCGCGCGCAAATATGCGGGCGAGCCCTTCCTGCGCCACCTGATCGAGGCGGCGGTCGAAGCCTATCCGCATATTCCGGTCGTCATGCACCAGGACCACGGCCAGTCGCCGGCGGTGTGTATGGCGGCGATCCGTTCCGGCTTTACTTCGGTCATGATGGACGGTTCGCTGATGGAAGACGGCAAGTCGGTCGCCAGCTACGAGTACAACGTGGAAGTGTCGCGCAAGGTGGTCGAGTTTTCGCATGCGATCGGCGTGACGGTGGAAGCGGAGCTGGGCGTGCTGGGTTCGCTGGAAACCATGATGGGCGACAAGGAAGACGGCCACGGCGCGGAAGGCACGATGACCCGCGAACAATTGCTGACCGACGTCGAGCAGGCCGCCGACTTTGTGAAGAAAACCCAATGCGATGCGCTGGCAATTGCGATCGGCACGTCCCACGGTGCTTATAAATTCACCAAGAAGCCGACTGGTGACATCCTGGCGATCGACCGCATCAGGGAAATCCACGCGCGCATTCCGAACACGCACCTGGTGATGCATGGTTCGTCGTCGGTGCCGCAGGAATTGCTGGCCATCATCCGCGAGTTCGGCGGCGACATGAAGGAAACCTATGGCGTGCCGGTCGAGGAAATCCAGGAAGGCATCAAGCACGGCGTACGCAAGATCAATATCGATACCGACATTCGCCTGGCGATGACGGCCGCGATCCGCCGCTTCTTCCATGAGAACCCGTCCAAGTTCGATCCGCGCGAATACCTGAAGCCGGCGCGCGAAGCTGCCAAGCAAGTGGTGAAGGCGCGTTTCCTGGCATTCGGCTGCGAAGGCCAGGCGGCCAAGATCAAGCCGCTGACGCTGGAAAAAATGGCGGAAAAGTACAAAAAGGGTGAACTTGCACAAATCGTGCAGTAAAATGGCGCCTTAGTAAAAGGCTCCTGAAACCGGTGAAAAGCCGTTTCAGCCAGCAAGGAACCGGCCGGCGGGTGTAGAGCGACTACACCCGCAGGTTTAGCTTTTTGGAAAGCCCATGAACAGCCTCTACCAGACCACGATTTCTTCCCTGCCTTTGCTAGGCAGCGGCAAAGTGCGCGACAACTACGCCGTCGATAACGACAAGCTGCTGATCGTGACCACCGATCGCCTGTCCGCCTTCGACGTGGTGATGAACGAGCCGATTCCGGCCAAGGGTCGCATGCTCAACCAGATGTCCAATTTCTGGTTCGACAAGCTCGCCGCCATCGTGCCGAATCACCTGACTGGCATTCCGCCGGAAACCGTGGTGCATGCCGATGAAATCGGGCAGGTAAAGGGTCGTGCCGTGGTTGCCAAGCGCCTGAAGCCCATCCTGGTGGAAGCCGTGGTACGCGGTTACATCATCGGTTCCGGCTGGAAAGATTACCAGGCCACCGGCAAGATGTGCGGCATAGAACTGCCGGCCGGCCTTAAGCAGGCCGATAAGCTGCCGCAACCTGTCTTCACGCCGGCAGCCAAGGCTGATGCGGGCGAGCACGACGAGAATATCAGCTTCGAGGAAATGGAAAAGCGCATCGGCAAGGAGCTTGCTGAAAAAATCCGCGACGTATCCATCAAGCTCTACCAGGAAGCGGCCGATTATGCGGCCACGCGCGGCATCATCATTGCCGACACCAAGTTCGAATTCGGGCTGGATGACAATGGCGTGCTGCACCTGATGGATGAAGTGCTCACTGCCGATTCCTCCCGCTTCTGGCCGGTCGATTCTTACCGGCCCGGCATCTCGCCGCCATCCTTTGACAAGCAATTCGTGCGCGATTACCTGGAAACGCTGAAAGACTGGAACAAGAGTGCGCCAGCGCCGGCTTTGCCCGCCGATGTGATCGAGAAGACCGGTGCGAAATACCGCGAGGCGCTGGAGCGCCTGACCGGCGAAAAACTGAAAGACTGAAGATGAGCGATCAAACCTCTCCTGTAGTCGGCGTGATCATGGGTTCTTCCTCCGATTGGGAAGTGATGCAGCACGCAGTGGCAATCCTGAAGGAATTTGGCGTGCCGCATGAAGCGAAAGTCGTCTCCGCGCACCGCATGCCGGACGAGATGTTCTCCTATGCGGAAAGCGCCCGTACACGCGGCCTGCGCGCGATCATCGCCGGTGCCGGCGGCGCTGCCCATTTGCCAGGCATGGTAGCGGCCAAGACTATCGTGCCGGTGCTGGGCGTGCCGGTGCCGTCCCGTTATCTGCGCGGCGAAGACTCGTTGCATTCCATCGTTCAGATGCCCAAGGGCATACCCGTTTCCACTTTCGCCATCGGCGAAGCGGGCGCTGCCAATGCAGCGCTGGCAGCGATTGCCATCCTGGCCGGCACCGATGAAGCGCTGGCCGACCGCCTGCAGGAATTCCGCAAACGCCAGACCCAGGCTGCGCAAGCAATGACTTTACCAACATGAGCGAGCAACAATCTCCTTCTCTTCCTCTTCTGCCGACCGCCAAGCCGGAAACCTGGCTGGGCGTTATGGGCGGCGGCCAATTGGGCCGCATGTTCGCGCACGCTGCGCAGCAAATGGGTTACAAGATCGCGGTGCTGGAACCTGCCAGGGATTGTCCCGCCGGCGACAGCGCCGATCATCTGCTGTCCGCGGATTACACCGATCCTGCCGCCCTGGCTGAACTGGCCAGTCAATGCGCGGCAGTGACCACCGAATTCGAGAATGTGCCGGCCGACAGCCTATCCTTTTTATCGCAGCGCACTTTCGTTGCGCCTTCGGCGCGCGCGGTATCGATTGCGCAGGACAGGATCGCCGAGAAG
>JAFAGG010000093.1 GCA_023422955.1 Pseudomonadota bacterium
TTGAACACAATGTTTACACCAAGCAGAGCGCCAAGGGCGTGGCCCTCATGCTGATCATTGATCTGGCACTGTTCGGTATTGCCGGCTTGGCAGTATGGGCGGTACAGATGGTGTGGATTCCCATCACGGCAGCAGGCATTGTCAATGGTATCGGCCACTACTGGGGTTATCGTAATTTCGATTGCAGTGATGCTGCAACCAACATCTTCCCGCTCGGCATCATCATCGGCGGCGAGGAATTGCATAATAATCATCATACTTTCGGTACGTCCGCCAAGCTGTCGTCCAAGTGGTATGAATTCGACATCGGCTGGATGTATATCCGGATGATGGAAATGGTGGGCCTGGCCAAGGTAAAGAAAGTCGCTCCGACGCCGAAATTCGATCGCCAGAAAGTGGTGGCGGATCTCGATACCTTGCAAGCCGTGATCGCCAACCGGTATGACGTGATGGCGAAATATGCAAAGAGCGTGACGCATACCTGGCAGGAAGAAGTGCAGCACCTGAAAGAAAAGGTCAACCTTGGGTACTCGCTGAAGTCGACCAAAAAATTGTTGCAGAGCGAGCCGGCCAAACTGGCCCCGCCGCAAAAGGAACAGCTTTCCGAACTGCTGGAACATAGCAAGCCACTGAAGACCATGCATGAAATGCGTATCGAATTGGCTGCCATCTGGGATCGTTCCCATGCCAGCAGCGATCAATTGCTGCGCCAGTTGCAGGACTGGTGTTCGCGTGCCGAAGCATCCGGCATCAAGGCGCTGCAGGACTTCGCACTGCGCCTGCGCAGCTACGCTTAAGCAGTAGTGATCCCTGGCTGCCTGCGCAGCCTTCCAAAACCCGCTTACAGCAATGTGCAGCGGGTTTTTTTATGGGTGATGAATCTTTGAATTGGGATTGCGCGGGATGGTCTGGAGCGGGCAAATTGAAAGCTATGGAAAAGCCATGAAAAAACCCGCAGGGCGTAAGCCATGCGGGTTTTTCGGAAGAAGGAAGCGTAAGCTTACTTGATCTTGGTTTCCTTGTAGATCACGTGCTTGCGTACCTTGGGATCGAACTTCATGATCTCCATTTTTTCCGGCGTGGTGCGCTTGTTCTTGGTAGTGGTATAGAAATGACCGGTACCTGCGGTCGATTCCAGTTTGATTTTGTCGCGGCCCGTTTTAGCCATGATGATTCCTTTATTCTGCTATTTAGATTTTCTCGCCGCGGGCACGCATGTCGGCCAGCACGGCATCGATACCGATCTTGTCGATCACGCGCATACCGGCATTGGATACGCGCAGAGATACCCAGCGGTTTTCGGTTTCGACGAAAATGCGGCGATTTTGCAGGTTAGGCAAAAAACGGCGCTTGGTCTTGTTATTCGCATGGGAAACGTTGTTGCCGACCATCGGCCCTTTCCCGGTGACTTGGCAAACACGTGCCATGGTTAACTCCTCAAAACTTCCGAAATTGGAAAAATGCGAGTATATCGAGAAAAATACGAAGATTCAATGACTTGGAAAATAAATATGTGTCATATTATGTTTTTAGCGTTTAACGTTTGTGGCGGAAGTGGCGATTTTCATAAGCGCCCATGTTCTGCAAACGAATAGACCTGGTTGCCGGCTACAACGAAATGGTCCAGTACCTGCACATCGACCAGCGTCAGCGCCGCTTGCAAGGCCTGGGTCAGCGTATCGTCGGCCATGCTGGGCTCGGCAACGCCGGAGGGATGATTGTGAGCCAGGATCACGCTGGCCGCATTGTGGGCAAGCGTTGCTTTCACTACTTCGCGCGGATAGACGCTTGCCCGGGTCAACGTGCCCCGGAACATTTCCTCGCTCGCCAGCAGGCGGTTCTGCGCATCCAGAAATAGGACCAGAAAAGCTTCATGATCCTTGTGGGCCAGCATGAGCTGCAGATAATTTTTGACGGTGGCCGGCGCATTGAGTAGCGCGCCGGCCTGCAAATCTTCTCCCAGTGCGCGCCGCGCCAGTTCGAAGACTGCCTGCAATTGCGCAAACTTGGCCGGACCCAGGCCCTTCACTGCGGCAAAGTCGGCCAGCGATACGCCAAACAAGCGTGATAGCGAACCGAAATGGTTGATGGTATCGCGAGCCAGTTCGACGGCATTTTTTCCTGCTATGCCCACGCGCAGGAAAACCGCCAGCAATTCCGCATCCGACAGGGCTTGCGGACCTTCCCGAATCAAGCGTTCACGCGGGCGTTGTTGCAGCGGCCAGTCGGTAATGGACATAGTCGGCTCTCCAGCGAAATGAGATGGCAGAGGAAATCGGATGCAATGGGCGCGTGGACGACAAGCTGACTTACAATAGCGGCTTACAGTCTTGCGTCCAGCATAGAAAAACCGATGGCAAATCTACCATGCGTGACAGAAGCGGCCTACCTGACCCTGCACTATCGGTTGGCCGCAGCGGATGACAGCGATATCGTTTCGACCTTCAAGGAAAATCCTGCCACCCTGCAAATGGGGCAAGGGCAGCTGGCTGCGCCGCTGGAGGCTTGCCTGATGGGCTTGCCGGAAGGCGCACATGAAACGTTTGCCTTGTCGCCCGACCAAGCCTTTGGCGAGCGCAATACCGAACTTGTGCAGTGGGTGTCGCGCTCCATGCTGCAGCAGCATTCGCAGGAAGGCGAAGAGTACAAAGTAGGCGATCTGGTTGAATTCAACGCGCCAGCGGGCGGTCGTTTCGCGGGAATATTGCGTGACATGAACGAGCAGCAAGTGCTGTTTGACTTTAATCATCCGCTGGCAGGACAGCCTCTCAAATTTGAAGTAAAGATAATCGCGATATTGTAGGGCCTTGCGCTGCAGGGGCTTAATGCAGGCAAGGGATTGAATAAGGATAAGGAATGGACAAGGAAGTCGTATTGGCGCAACCGCGCGGATTTTGTGCCGGTGTGGATAGGGCGATTGAAATCGTCGAGCGTGCGCTGGCCCAGTTCGGCGCGCCCATTTATGTACGTCATGAAATCGTGCACAACACGCACGTGGTGGAAAGTCTGCGCAGCAAGGGCGCAATCTTCATCGATGAACTGGCTGACGTACCTGCGGGCAGCATCGTGGTGTTTTCCGCGCATGGGGTGTCCAAGGCAGTGGAAGAGGAAGCTGCGCAGCGCGGCCTGCAGGTGTTCGATGCGACCTGCCCGCTGGTGACCAAGGTTCATGTCGAAGTCGCGAAAATGCGCCGCGAAGGACGGGAAATCATCATGATCGGCCATGAAGGCCATCCTGAAGTGGAAGGCACCATGGGACAGACCGAGGAAGGCATGTATCTGGTGGAAAGCGTGGGCGATGTGGGGCGCCTGCAGGTCAAGAGTCCGGATCAGCTTGCCTACGTGTCGCAGACCACGCTGTCAGTGGACGATACCGCTGAAATCATTGCGGCGCTGAAGCAGCGCTTTCCCGCGATTGCCGAACCCAAGAAGGCTGATATTTGTTATGCGACGACCAATCGCCAGCAAGCGGTGAAGTTCATGGCGCCGCAAGTGGAAGTCGTGCTGGTGGTGGGAAGCCCGAATAGTTCGAATTCGAACCGTTTGCGCGAAGTCGCGCAAAAGCAAGGCGCGCAGGCTTACATGGTGGATAATGCATCACAGATCGATCCGGGCTGGGTGGAAGGCAAGCGCCGCATTGGCGTGACTGCCGGTGCATCGGCGCCGGAAATCCTGGTGCAGCAAGTGATCGACAAGCTGCGCGAATACGGCGTAAGTCAGGTGCGCAAGCTCGAAGGCGTGGAGGAGCATGTCACTTTTCCGCTGCCCAAAGGCTTGCATGGCGTCGCGCCGTAATAGGCTGCGCATCAGACTCAAACGATAGAGCGTCAGTCGGATAATTAAAAGAAGGCGGCAAGCAGCCGCCTCATCCATCCTCGCCGTGCCGGCCCGACCGGCAGGCGAGGAGTATCAAAGGAGAGGCATCCTCATGCGGCATCTTCGCCCGTTCGTGGCGTTCTGCGCTGCATGAGCCGATTCCCTTACTGTTTGCATTCTCGCGGTGCGTTTTGCCATCGCGGGGCAGGCGTCGTATTTGCTTGAAAAGTATTTGCAAGGCGCGTCAGGAAGAAAGCGTCTTGCTCATCCAACGAATCGGCCGTATCTCGGCAAGGGCAAACACAAGATGGATATCTTCGTCCAGCAAGTCGTCAACGGCTTGGTGCTTGGTTGCATGTATGCGCTGATCGCGCTGGGTTACACCATGGTGTACGGCGTGCTCAACCTGATCAACTTCGCGCATGCGGAAGTCATGATGATAGGCGCGATGACTGGCCTCACGCTGCTGCAACTCATCACCGGCGTGTTGCCGGATCTGCCCGGCATCGTGCAGCTCGCGCTGGCCATCCTGGGGACGATTCCTGTTTGTGTCGCCATTAATGTAATGATCGAACGTGTCGCCTATCGCCGCCTGCGCGGTGCGCCGCGCCTGGCGCCGCTGATCACGGCAATTGGCGTATCCATCCTGCTGCAAACGATTGCAATGATGATCTGGGGCCGCAATCCGCTGCCTTTCCCGCAAGTGATGCCGGCTGAGCCGCTGGAAATCGGCGGTGCGCTGATCACGCCTACGCAAATCATGCTGCTGGTGCTTTCTGTCATTGCCATGCTGGCGCTGGCTTTTCTGGTGGAAAAGACCAAGATGGGCCGCGCCATGCGTGCCACTGCCGAGAATCCGCGCATTGCCGGCTTGATGGGCGTGGACGCCAATCGCGTGATCGTGATGACTTTTGCGGTAGGCGCGACGCTGGCTGCGGTGGCGGGCGTGATGTGGGGAGCGATTTATGCTTCCACGCAGTTTGCGATGGGCTTCGTGCCCGGCATCAAGGCGTTTTCTGCAGCGGTGCTGGGCGGCATTGGCAACATCTATGGTGCGATGCTGGGCGGCTTGCTGCTCGGCCTGGTGGAAAGCCTGGGCGCGGGTTACATCGGCGACTTGACCGGCGGATTCCTCGGCAGCCATTACCAGGATATTTTCGCCTTTGCCATCCTGGTGCTGGTGCTGACCCTGCGACCCTCGGGCATCATGGGCGAACGGGTTGCCGATCGCGCCTAGGAGGAAATGATGGCCTTCACTATCAGCCTCAAGGACAATCCCCGCTCTTCATACATCACGCTCGCCGTATTGGGCATCGTCTTCCTGATCTTCCCCTTCTTCGCCCAGCAGTTCGGCAATTCCTGGGTGCGCATCATGGACCTTGCGCTCTTGTACATCATGCTGGCGATAGGCCTGAATATCGTGGTGGGTTTTGCCGGTCTGCTCGACCTGGGCTATATC
>JAFAGG010000112.1 GCA_023422955.1 Pseudomonadota bacterium
CTCCTACTCCTGCTGCTTCTCCCTCTGCCGCAGGCAGGAAAGCGGCACCGGCAACTTCGGGCGACGGCGAGTGGGAAGAGTTCTGAGTTCCGACTCCTCGCCGCAGTTCATCAAGGCCGTTTAACATGAACGGCCTTTTTCATCTTCACGCCTGAAAACATATCCTGCCATGCCTACTCCCATCATCCCCGTAGGCGACAAACGGCACGCCGGTCAAGCAAGCCATCGTCAAAGGCATGCTGCTCACCAGTGGTTTGATCGATACACAGATGGGAGCGGAAGGCGTGGAAACCGCGGAACAGCTTGAATGCCTGATGCAGGCCGGGTGCGATTCCGGCCAAGCTGATGCGCGGCGATGCATCGACCAGCGATTAGCTTTCGTATTCCCTGCTTTACATCGGTCTATCCTCCCCCTCTTCAGCTATATCTTCCCAATCAAGTTCTCGATCAAATTTTTCCCCGCACCCGTGCCCTCAAGCGGCAATCTCAAGCTGGCCAAGCCTTCCATCGAGTACGCACACTAGCGGCATCCCCCAGCCGAATCAGGTCCTGCTTAAAGGCCATGAAGATGAGTCTGAGATAAGCGCAGCCCAAGAGACTCGTGCTATTGCCTCTTGAAGCAAGGAACTTGGCAGACATTCATTTCTCTATAACTACTGTCCATGCCGCGAAACAGGCTTTCACTATGGAAAACTTGGGTATCCGTCCCAAACGCTCAACCTGGGCCAGTTTTGGCAGCTGGGAATGGTTGAGTATCGTGATGTGGCCGCTCCTGGGCATGTTGCTGCTTTCCTTTCTCTGGCATAACGATGCACAGCGCTCAGCCTCCATCCATGAAGAAGGCGAAACGCTGATACGTAACCGGGCATCTGCGACCACCAATGCCTATGCGCAGCAGATCCGGTATATGACGGAGCAACTGGATCAAATCATCCTGCGCCTGAAATACCAATGGGAAGAACAGGAAATCCAGGTAAACCTGGAAAAGGAAAAGCTGCGCGGCCTTTTCCCGCAAAGCCATATGCTGTATGCCTCGCTTTACGATGCCAACGGCAATCTGGTCACCACGACTCACCCGGCCGACGGTATCCGCAATGTAAGCGATACGCGCTATTTTCAGCAGCACATAGATCAATGCTGCCTTGGGCTCGATATTGCGCCGCCCGCGCCCAGCATCCTGCATGGCCGCCCCGTCGTGCGCTTCTCGCGCCGTCTTACTCAACTGGATGGCAGTTTCGGCGGTGTGGCGGTTGTCTCGGTAGAGCCGCCCTATCTGATCACCTTCCAGGAGAATACAGCCTATGGCACGCATGACTTTGTCACGCTCAGGCTCGACTCCGGACCGGTGCTGGCCAGCCAGGTGGATGGCCGCACCGAGGGTGTTCCCATCTTTTACAAGCGTCCCCCGAACTTCCCGGAGCGCACTGGCATCAGCAGGGAGCCGGGAGAAAATTTCAGGGATGGACGCGAGCGTTTCGTCGCCTGGCACAAACTGCAAAGTTATCCACTGTTTGTCCTGACCGGCATCTCGATAGAAGAAGCCATGGCCCCCTTCCAGGCACGCATTCAAACACGGCAGCGG
Source organism: Pseudomonadota bacterium (assembly GCA_023422955.1). Taxonomy (GTDB): domain Bacteria; phylum Pseudomonadota; class Gammaproteobacteria; order Burkholderiales; family Burkholderiaceae_D; genus JAEZLB01. Next base: position 1,583 of record JAFAGG010000112.1, read on the forward strand.
ACCAAGCTGGCACAAAGCGCGCTGCTGCTTTTCTTCTCCTTCGGCGCGGCATATCTGTCTGCCAAACTGGCTTACCGCAGGCGTCAAGCGGAGGAAACACAGGAAACCTATCGCCTGGCCACCGATGCCGCCAATGAAGGGTTTTACATGCTGCGTCCGCTCTACGATCAGGGCGGCCGGCTGAAGGATTTCCGGCTCGACGACTGCAATAACCGCGCGGCCGAATTGATAGGATTGAGACGGGATGAATTGATAGGAAAAAAAGGCTCCGAGTTACCCAACAAGGATTTTAACGAGGAGATTTTTTCACTGATAGGCAGCCTGCACGAAAAGGATTTCATCGAAGAAGAAATACGGGTTGCTCCGCATAGCCCCTTGCGCGCCCAATGGCTCTATAGACGCATGGTCAAATCGAATGCGGGCCTGGCCCTGACGCTGCGCGACATTTCCGATGAGAAGACCCAGGATCAGGCGCTGACCGATCTTGCCAACAGCGATACGCTTACCAAGCTGCCCAATCGCAACTGGCTTAACAACTTCCTGCCTACCGCGCTTCGCTCAGCCGCCACCAGCACCGGCCGCCTGGCAGTGCTGTTCATCGATCTCGACAACTTCAAGAACATCAATGACACCCTGGGCCATGATGCCGGCGACGAGCTTCTGGTGCAGGCCACGCATCGCCTGAAAGAGGCGGTCAGGGCCAGCGATCACGTGGCCCGCCTGGGCGGCGACGAGTTTGTGATCATCCTTGAACACGTGGACGTTGAAGAAGATGTGGCGCGCGTGGCCCGATCCGTCATCAATACGCTCAGCAAACCGTTCACCCTGGCCGCCGGCATGGGCAATTCCATCAATGCCTCCATCGGCATCAGCATGCATCCGCAGGATGGCGAAGATGCGGAGACGCTGCTCAAGCATGCGGATATCGCCATGTATGCCGCCAAGGCGGCAGGTAAAGGACGCTACGCGTTTTACCATTCGCACTTGTCGGATTCGCTGATCCTGCGCCTGAGCAAGGAACGGGCCTTGCAAGAAGCGGTGGAGAATGATGAATTCGTCGTGCATTATCAGCCTCGCGTCAGCACCAATCATGGCAAGCTGACCAGCATGGAAGCGCTGGTGCGATGGGAAAGACCGGGACATGGCCTGGTGTATCCCTCCGAATTCATTGACATGGCCGAGGATGCGGGGCTCATCATCCAGATCGGCGAATCCGTGATCGACAAGGTATGCCGGCAACTGGCGCAATGGAAGCGGGAAGGCGTACAGACGGTCCCGGTATCGGTCAACGTATCGCCGCAACAGCTCAAGTCGGGCAACTTGAGCACCTACCTGGCCGAGCGCATGCAGCACTACGACATAGACGCATCACTGATCGAAGCAGAACTGACAGAGTCTGCCGTCATTGACCGCAGCACGGTGGTATCGGCCGAGCTGTCGGCCCTGAGGTCCATGGGCATCAAGCTGATGATCGATGATTTCGGCACCGGTTACTCTTCGATGGCGCAGCTGCACCGTCTCGATGTCGATGTGCTGAAAGTCGACCGCGGCTTTACCAAGGCCTTGTCCGACGGCCACGAAGGCAAGCAGTTGTTCCGCGCCATCATGTCCATGGCCAGTGCGCTGGACATGTGCGTCGTAGCCGAAGGCGTGGAAACCGTGGAAGAAGTGAATGTGCTGCAAAGCCTGGCCTGCGATGAAATACAGGGCTATATCGTTTCCGAAGCCGTGGCGGCCGGCGACATGACCAAGATGATGATACAGCGCTTCCTGTTCTCGCCGCCTCTCAATGCCGCACGACTGACGCCGGTGTGATCGGTTTTTCCTGTCGCGCGGATTCACCTTGCTGAAGTGCTTTGCCGTAAGGCTGCCTGCTTGCGCCTCGAAACTCTTCTACAATGCTGCTCATCCGTTCAACTCCACGGCTGCAATGAATGGTAAGCATGCCGTGTCCGGCAAAAGGAAGAATCATGAAATATCTGCACACCATGGTGCGCGTCACCGACCTGGAAGCATCGCTGCGTTTTTATCGCGATGCGCTGGGACTGGAAGTTGTGCGCGAGCGCGAATATCCGCAGGGGAAATTCACGCTGGTTTATCTGGCGGCACCCGGCGACCAGGAAGCCCAGGTAGAGCTGACTTACAACTGGGATCCGGAAACCTATACGGGCGGGCGAAATTTCGGCCACCTCGCGTATGAGGTCGCGGATATCTATGCGATGTGCGAACGGCTGATGCAGCACGGCGTCACGATCAAGCGTCCGCCGCGCGATGGCCGCATGGCCTTTGTGCGCTCGCCCGACAATATCTCCATCGAATTGCTGCAGGCCGGCGCAGCCTTGCCGCCCCAGGAACCCTGGACCTCGATGCCGAATCAGGGCGAGTGGTAGCACGCGCGAGCGCCATGGCAGCGCTCAGCTAAAATCAAATCCGGTTGGCCAGCGCGACGAATTGCTCAACCGGAATCGCTTCCGGCCGGACTTGCGGATTGATGCCGGCGTCGATCAAATCGTTTTCCGTGAACAGGCCGGACAGGCAATTGCGAATCACCTTGCGCCGCTGTGAAAACGCCTGCTGCACCACGCGTTCCAGCTTGGCAGCGTCGCACTCCAGCGGCTGGGGCAAGGGAATCATGCGCACGATGGCGGAATCCACCTTCGGCGGCGGATCGAAAGCGGTGGGCGGCACGATGAAAATCAATTCCATGTAGTAGCGCCACTGCAGCATCACCGACAGCCGTCCATACACCTTGCTGCCCGGCTCAGCTACCATGCGCTCCACCACTTCCTTTTGCAGCATGAAATGCTGGTCCTGCACCTGCGGCGCAATATCGGTCAGGTGAAACAGCAAGGGACTGGAAATGTTGTAAGGCAGGTTGCCGACGACCCGCAGCTTTTTCCCATCGGGCACGGCAATCGAAGAAAAATCGAACTTCAAGGCGTCGCCTTCATGCACGATCAGGCGGGCGGCATCGAACTGCTTCTTCAGGCGCGCCACCAGGTCGCGATCCAGTTCAACCACGTGCAATTGTCGCAAGGACTGCATGAGCAACGCCGTCATCGCGCCGAGGCCGGGGCCGATTTCCACCATGGTGTCCTCGGGCTGCGGTGCGATCGACTGGATGATGTCGTGCAGCACGACATCATCGGTAAGGAAGTTCTGGCCGAAGCGCTTGCGGGGAATATGTTTCATCGATGAAGAGAGTCGCGGAATTTAGGGACGATGCGAGGCCATCTCGGCCGCGACCTTGATGGCTTCCAGCATGCTGCCGTGATCGGCATGACCGACGCCGGCTGCAGCCAGGTCGAGCGCCGTGCCATGGTCCACCGAAGTGCGGATGATGGGCAAACCGAGGGTAATGTTCACGCCCTGCCCGAAGCTCGCATGCTTCAACACCGGCAAACCCTGGTCGTGATACATCGCGAGCACGCAATCCGCGTCTTGCAAATACTTCTGCTGGAACAGCGTATCGGCCGGATAAGGTCCGCGCGCATCGATGCCGCGCGCCTGCGCCGCTTCCAGCGCGGGCGTGATGACATCGATTTCCTCGCGCCCGAGATAACCGCCTTCGCCGGCATGCGGATTCAGGCCGGTGACGAGAATGCGCGGCTGCGTGAGACCGAACTTGCGCTGCAAATCGCCATGCACGATATCCAGCGTCTTGGCCAAGCCTTCTTGGGTAATGGCAGCCGGCACATCTTTCAGCGGCAAGTGCGTGGTCGCCAGCGCGACGCGCAGGTAAGGCGATTCGCCTCCCGCCAGCATCATCACCACTTCCGGCGTCGCGGTTTTTTCGGCGAGATATTCGGTATGCCCGGTAAATGCCACGCCCGCATCATTGATCGTGCTTTTCTGCAGAGGCGCGGTGACGATGGCGGCAAAATGCCCCGCCAATGCACCATCAATTGCGACATCCAGCGTCTGCAATACGTAAGCGCCGTTGCGCGCATCCAGTTGGCCCGGCACCACCGGCGCACCCAGCGGACAATCGATGACGAACAGGCAGTCCGGTTGCGGCAAGCGCTGCTGCGACAGCGCGGCGGATGAGGTGACGGCAGCCAGCGTAATGGCAGGATCAATGGCCTGCGCCAGTCCCGCCAGCAGATCGTGATTTCCGATCAGGACACAAGTGAACTGGCTGCGCAGCTGCCACGCCGCTTTAAGAGAAATTTCCGGCCCGATGCCGGCCGGCTCGCCGGTAGTCAGCGTGAGCACAGGCCGGGAAGCTTGCACGGGCTGGATGGGCTCAGTCATCTGCTCAGTTACCTGCTCAGTCACGCGCATTGCCGCCGAGGCGGTATTCGACATAGGCGCGGTCACGCAGCTCGCGCACCCACTCCTCCGCCGCTTCCTGCATCTTGCGCTCGTAAATGGCATTGCGCGCCGCCATGCGCATGCGCTCCGGCGATGCTTCGTCAGTACGCCGCTCCTGCACCTGGATCAGGTGATAACCGAAAGGCGACTCTATCGGCTGGCTGACTTCGCCCGGTTGCAAGGCATTCATTGCACGCTCGAATTCCGGCACCGTATCGCCGGGATAAATCCATCCGAGGTCGCCGCCTGCCGAAGCAGACAAGTCATTGGAGAATTTCTTGGCGAGCTCTTCGAACGAATCGGCATTGTTATCCAGCCGCTGCTTCAGCTCCATCAAACGACGGCGTGCTTCTTCCGCAGACACGACCTGGTTCACCTTGATCAGGATATGACGGGCGCGGGTTTGCTGCACCGCCGGCATGGCAGCGCCTGCGGCCTGGCGCTTGTCCTGCAGCTTGAGCACATGAAAGCCGTTGCCACTGCGAACCAGCGACGAGACTGCGCCGGGCTCGGCCTGGCCCAATGCATCGACAAACATTTGCGGCAAGCGATCGGCGGTACGCCAGCCGAGATTGGTTTCATTGACGCTGCTTGCCACGTCCGAGTACTGGGCCGCGACCTGGAAAAAATCCGCGCCATTCAATAACTGCTCGCGGGCCTGTTCGGCACGGCGCTGCAGTTGCGCCAGCTGCTCGGACGAAGCGTTTTCGGGAACGCGCACCAGGATATGCAGCAGATTCAGTTCCGGCCCCTGCGCCTTCATGGCCGAGGCATGTTCAGCGAGATAGTGATCGATTTCCGATTCGCTGATGCGCACGCGATCGGCAACCGCGCGCTCGCGCAGGCGCTGAATGGTGATTTCATTGCGGATATCGTCGCGGAAGCGGGCAAAGGTCGTGCCCTCCTTCTCCACGTGATCGCGCAACTCCTGCAGATTGAGGCGATTTTGTGCAGCGATCTGCGCAATCGAACGGTCCACCATCACGTCATCAACGCGGATGCCTCGCTCTTTTGCGAATTGCAATTGCACCCGTTCCAGGATCATTTGCTCCAGCACCTGGCGGCGCAGGGTATCGGGCGGCGGCAACGGCACCTGTTGCTGACGCAGTCGCACTGCCAGCACGCTGGCGCGCGCATCCAGCTCCTGCGCCGTGATGATCTCGCTATTGACCACGGCGACAATTTCATCGACCAGCTGTGGCTGCGCCACATTCGCGTTCTCAGTCTGCGCCCACGCGGCAGGCATGACGCCGCCTGCAATGACACTCGACAGCATCAGCGCCGTGACGATGCTTGACAGTCGCCGTGTTGAGATTTCAATAATCGGATTGAATTTCATCTGACAAGAGCTCTTCATCAAGAATTAAGGTTGACTGACCATCTGGTAGCCGGAGATATTATCCCGTAAGGCATCCAGCGGATCCGATCCCAGTCGCGACAAGCCGCTGAGTTCCAGTTGGAAGTAAAAAGCAGTAGTAGCCACGCCCGTCGCCGTCGGCGTACGCTGCCCCACCATGCGGAATATCCAGCAGTCGGCGCGGTATTCGAAACCGAGCAGGCCCTCTGCGATTTTTCCTTCGCGCATGGAATAGTTGACCCGGCCTACGCCATACCAGCGTGCAGCCAGCGGCCATTGTCCGGAAATATCGAATTGCTCCAGGTCGTTGGGCTCATCCAGACGGTAGTTGACGTTCAAGACGCGACGCGGTCCCGGCCGCCAGCTCAGGCCGTAAGTGGCGCGGCTGATTTCCTTCAGGGCTTCGTTGTACTGCAGGATGGTATTGATGCTCACGGTAGGAGAGACCTGGCCCGCAGCGGCAAGCAGAATATCCGAACGCAGGCCGCTGTTCAGAGCGTTGTCCGTTCCCCGCTCATCCTCCAGATAAACCCGCTGATCCTTGAAATAAAAGCGCTGCGCCAGCGTGAGCCGGAGATGTTCCGTACCGGTTTCCCCCAGAAATCGCGATGTCACGGCTGCCGTTATCTGGTTGGCATCATTGATGCGATCGTGACCGCTGTAACGACTCTCGCTGAAAAGCTCGGCAAAGCTGAAATCGAGCGGCGCCGTATCGAACTGCGGGATATCGCTCTGGGAACGATAAGGCGTATAGACGTAAAACAGTCGTGGTTCCAGCGTCTGCGTCGCCTGCTTGCCGAAGTAGGTGGTGTCGCGCTCGAAGGTCAGGCCGCTGTCCATCGAGAAGGTCGGCAGTACGCGATTGATGCTGTCCCTGCCATCGCTTCGCTCAAGCCCGTAGTGGCTGGCATGCAGCGACAGGCTGGGCTTGAAAAAATAGCTCTGGCGGATGATGGGATAGGAAATGCGCGGCTGGAATACAAAACGGTTGCCATCCACTTGGTCCGGATGCCAGAAGCGAGTCGCTTCGGTCAGCACCGACCAGTCGAAACCGCCGACGTTGTACTGCGCGGCATTGAACGCCAGCTGCGGCAAGCGCGCATAAGGTCGACCGATCTGTTCCAGCGCCCGCGTATCCTGCAGCACCTGGTAGCTGGTCGCGCGGCCCATCAGGTTCCAGTAGGAGCCGGCATAATTCATTTGCGCTTCGCGCGCCAGCAGGCGATGAGTCGCTTCGGTCAGCGTACTGGGGAAATCGTTGGGATATTCGTCATCGGAAGCAGCGTTCAGGTTGGACCTGAAACTCAGGTTGGGCGTAATCCGCTGCGTATGCACGGACGACACCGCCCAGCGTTCGCTGTTGGTCAACTGGTCGTCATTCAAGAATTCCAGCTTGGTCTGACCGTTGTAGGTTTCGCCAAGATAGCGCGCATCTGCGCCCAGTTGCAGTCCGCGGCGCGAAATAAGTTTCGGATACAGCGTCAGGTCGCGGTTGGGTGCGATATTGAAATAGTAAGGCACCATGACTTCCAGCCCGCCGGTATTGGAAGTTCCTATGGTGGGCGGCAGGAAGCCGGACTTGCGCTCGCCGGACAGCGGGAAGGATACGTAAGGCGAACCCAGTATGGGCACGCCCTTGAAATAGAGCCTTGCGCTGCGCGCAGTGCCGATGTCGCGCGCGGTATCCAGATCCAGCGTATCCGCGCTCAAGTACCAGTCAGGATCGGGCCCCTCGCAAGTGCTGTAGGTGCCGGCCGTGACCAGTGCCTGTTCGCGCGAGACGAAATCGATGCGCTCCGCACTGCCGCGCCCGTTGTTGGCGTCCATCTGGTAGGTGGGATTCAGCACGTAACCGGTGCCGGTATCCATCTTCAGCCGCAATTCATCGCCGCTGTAGGTTTGCCCGGGCCGCTTCATCCAGACATTGCCGACGATATGCACTTCGTCTTCCACCATGTCATAGCGGGCACGATCGGCGGTCAGCTGCATGTCGGTGCGGGAAATCTCCACCTCGCCTTCCAGAATAACTTCCCGCTCCAGGCGGCCTTCCATTTGCTGCGCTTCAATCACCGTTGCGGATTCCTGCTCGCCATTGTCGGCAGCAACAGGAGATTGCGCCCATGCCGGTAAAGCGGTTACCAACATGGCAGCCGAAGACAAGCAGGGCAGGCAAAATGCAAAGAAACGGATCATGCAGAAAAGGCGTTGTTCTGCGGCGTGGCAGGCGATTTTTCGGGGCGAATCCCTTATTATATGGGAACTCTTGTGTTATCACCCGTATTACAGCAAGGCTCTATGACTTTATCTCCTGTTTCCGATACTCGCCTGACCCAGCTCACGCAATGGGCCGCGTCACTCTCCCATCCGCAGTTGCGTATCGATTCCGTACGGCCGGCCTCTGCCGATGCCAGCTTCCGCCGCTATTTCCGTTTCGACGGCATGGATGGCAATACCTACATCGCGATGGATGCGCCGCCGCCCCAGGAAGATGTGCGTCCCTTCATCCATGTGGCGGAACTGTTTGCCGGCACCGGCGTCTCGGTGCCGCAGATCCTGGCACAGGACGTGGAACATGGGTTCCTGCTGCTGTCCGATCTCGGCAGCACCACTTACCTGCATCAGCTGAATGCCGACACGGCATTCAAGCTCTATATGGATGCCATCGATGCGCTGGTCCTGATGCAGGTGCAAAGCCGTCCCGGCGCACTGCCCGAATATGACCGCGCCCTGCTGCTGCGCGAACTGCAGTTATTCCCGGACTGGTATATCAACAAGCATCTGGGCCTCACGCTGAGCGAAGCGCAGCAATCGGTGCTCGACAAAACTTTCGAACAGATACTGGCCAACAATCTCGCTCAGCCTCAGGTGTTCGTGCATCGCGATTATCATTCGCGCAACCTGATGGTGCTGGACAAGGGCAACCCCGGCATTCTCGATTTCCAGGATGCCGTGTACGGCCCCATCACCTACGACCTGGTGTCGCTGCTGCGCGATGCCTATATCGAATGGGATGAGGAAATGGTGCTGGACTGGGCGATACGCTACTGGGAACGCGCGCGCCGCGCCGGCCTGCCGGTTCGTCCCGACATCGATTCCTTTTACCGCGATTTCGAATTCATGGGGCTGCAACGCCACCTGAAAGTGCTGGGCATTTTTGCAAGGCTTTATCATCGCGACGGCAAGGATGACTACCTGAAAGACCTGCCGCTGGTCATGCATTACACCCGCAAGGTCGCCGGCCGCTACAAGGAACTCGTGCCGCTGCTGCGGCTGCTGGATGAACTGGAAGAGCGCGGCCCGCAGGTCGGCTATACCTTCTGATCTTGCGCTGATCCTTAACTTCCCACTATCCGGATAAATCGACGCACCATGAAAGCCATGATTTTTGCCGCCGGCCGCGGCGAGCGCATGCGGCCGCTGACCGACAACTGTCCTAAACCCCTATTGACGGTGCATGGCCGCCCACTGATCGTGTGGCACATCGTCAACTTGGTGCGGGCCGGCATTACCGACATCGTCATCAACCATGCGCACCTCGGCCACATGATAGAAGAAGCGCTGGGCGACGGCAGCCGCTACGGCGCAAAACTTTCCTACTCCGCCGAGGGCAATGCGCTGGAAACCGCCGGCGGCATTGCCAAGGCGCGCCACTTGCTGGGCGATGAAGCCTTTGTGGCGATTGCCGGCGACATCTATTGCCCGCACTTCGATTTCGAGCAGGTCAAGTCGGTGCTGGAAGAGAAAGATGTCTGGGGCAATCCTTATGCAGCGGATGCGCGCGATATCGCCTGGCTCTACCTGGTCAAGAACCCGCCGCATCATCTGCAAGGCGACTTCGGACTGAGCAGCTTTGCCATCAGCAACGAGGGCGAACCGCGTTATACCTTTTCCGGCATCGGCGTCTACCGTCCCGAAATGTTCGATCATTTACAACCGGGCGACAAAGCGCCGCTGGCACCGATATTGCGTCAGTATGCCGCGCAGGGCCGCATAGGCGGCGAGGTTTATGCCGGCAGCTGGACCGATGTCGGCACGCCCGAGCGGCTTGCGCAATTGAATGCGCCCTTTACGACAGGAATGCGATCATGACCCCTTATGCAGAACGCCGCGCCGCCCTGCTGTCCCGCATGCAAGCCATGGGCGGCGGTGTCGCCATCATACCGACGGCGCCTGAAGTCATGCGCAACGCGGATGCCGACTATCCGTACCGGCATGACAGCTATTTCTATTACCTGTCCGGCTTCACCGAACCGGAAGCCGTGGTCGTGCTGGTGGCCGGCCAGGAAAACCGTTCCTTCCTTTTTTGCCGCGACAAGAACCTGGAGCGCGAAATCTGGGATGGCTATCGCTATGGCCCGGAAGCGGCAAAAGAAGAATTCGGTTTCGACGCTGCCTATGCAATAGACAAGCTCGATACGGAATTGCCCAGCCTGCTGGCCAATGCGCCCGCGATTTTTTATGCGCTCGGCAGCAAGCTGGAAAGCCGCGTGCAAGGGTGGTTGAAAGCCGTGCGTGCGCTGGCTCGCGCCGGCGTGACCGCACCTTCTACCGTGCATGATGTGAATGTGCTGCTCAACGAAATGCGCCTGACCAAGGATGCGCATGAAGCAGCGATCATGCGCAAGGCCGGCATCATCGCCGCAGGCGCGCATGTGCGTGCGATGCAGGCGTCGCGTCCCGGCCTGCACGAATACCAGCTGGAAGCGGAACTGCTGCATGAATTCCGCCGTCATGGCGCGCAGTTTCCCGCCTACACCTCCATCGTCGCCACCGGCCCCAATGCCTGCGTGCTGCATTACCGTGCGGGCGACGCCGTGCTGCAGGACGGCGACTTGGTGCTGATCGATGCCGGCTGCGAACTCGACAGTTATGCGTCCGACATCACGCGCACCTTCCCGGCCAATGGCCGCTTCTCCGGTCCGCAGAAAGAACTGTATGAAATCGTGCTGGAATCGCAGAAGGCAGCGATAGCGCTGATCGCACCCGGCAAGCGCTTCACCGACAATCACGACGCTGCCGTGCGCGTACTGGCGCAAGGCATGCTCGACACCGGCCTGCTGAACCGCGACAAGGTCGGCACGCTGGATGACGTGATTGCCAACGGCGACTACCGCCAGTTCTACATGCACCGCACCGGACACTGGATAGGCATGGATGTGCATGACGTGGGCGACTACCGCGATCCGGCGCCGGCCGGCAGCGAACGTCCGTGGCGTACGCTGCAACCCGGTATGGCGCTGACGGTGGAACCCGGCATCTATGTGCGTCCCGCTGAAGGCGTGCCGGAACAGTACTGGCATATCGGCATACGCATAGAGGACGATGCGCTGGTGACGGAATCCGGCTGTGAAATCCTCACCGGCGATGTGCCCAAGTCGGTCAGCGATATCGAAGCACTGATGAAAAAATGAGCAGTCCGTCCAATGAGCCCGTAGTGGATATTGCGATTGGCGGCGCCGGCCCGGTCGGCCTGACGCTGGCTGGCCTGCTGGCCACGCGCGGCGTCGAACCGGCACGGATCGCACTGATAGAAGGCCGCAACCTGGAAAAAGCCAGGCAGGATCCGCGCGCTATCGCCTTATCCTGGGGCAGCAAGCAGATACTGGAACAGGTCGGCGCCTGGCCGATTGCGGCGACAGCCATACGCGAAATCCATGTCTCGCGTCGCGGGCATTTCGGCCGCACCTTCATCGATAGCCAGGAATACGGCTTGCCCGCGCTGGGCTATGTCGTGCGTTACGGCGACCTGGTGGCGGCACTGGACGCGCGCGTGAGCGCCCTGGGCATGCAAGTCATCAGGCCGGTGCAAATCCTGGCCAGCAATGAAAGCAGCGAGGCGGTATGGCTGAACCTGTCGGACCAGCAAGCGCTCACCGCCAAGGTGCTGGTACAGGCGGAAGGCGGTGTATATGGGGAGCAGGCCAGCAAGTCGCTGCAACGCGACTATGATCAGACTGCCATCGTCGCTCACGTTACCAGCAGCGCCGCTTTGCCGGCGCGCGCCTTTGAGCGCTTC
>JAFAGG010000026.1 GCA_023422955.1 Pseudomonadota bacterium
GAAGCGCAGGGCTAAATCGTTCTATTTGCAATACGTTAATTGAGGGCACGCCCTAGGCTCTCGCCCACCATGCGTTGGACCAACCTCTCCATCCATTTCAACTGCCACCACCTCCCTGCAACGCCAGGCCGACATGGTCAGGCTGTCGATCAGGATATCGAGACCTTCATCGCAGCCTTCGCTCAATGCGGCTATCAGCCTGTCGTAGACAAGCGGCATCGCCTTCAACTCCAGGACCGCTGTTGTGACGGGAGTGACTCTTTCCATGGCAGCTTGCAACGAACCCGGCCGACTCTCTTTCCAGGCTCTTGATATTGCCGGCGTTATGCTTAGCAGAGCAAGCGGCTGTGCCGGGGCAGCATGGCGGCCAGATACTCATGCTGGTCGGCGAGGATGTTGCGGCCGTTAAGCAAGTGCTGCTCTGCACGGCAAGGCACGTAAGGCACGTAAATCAGGGGATGAAAATCCTCAACATGCTTATTGCCCTTGAGCTGATTGCAGCGTCGACATGCGGTCACGCAATTCATCCAGGTATCGGTACCGCCCCTGGAGCGCGGCACGATGTGATCGCGGGACAAATCCTTGTAAGGATAACGATGACCGCAATAAGCGCAGGTATAACGATCACGTTTGAACAGCTGATAATTCTGCGAGCCCAGCGTGAGGGGGGCGTGGGCATGGGGAAAAAGGCGTGAGCCGGCGATGGCGATGATGGGACGCACAACGATGCGCGACTGTATGCCGGCACGCGAATGACCACCCCGAAAAACCAGCTCGCACTGCCCCAGTTCCCACACCACTTTGCTCGCAGCGTAATACAGCACCGCCTCTTGCGGTTCAATCCAGTCGGTAGGATTGCCGGCTATGTCCAGCACGAGAATAGAAGACGTCATTGCATGCTACCCCGGTCGAGTCGACCTGAAATCTCAAGCTCTTTCTGTTATTCAATAATTCCTGCGCTGCCCATAATCGGCCTCTTTCCTTTTCCTGTCGAGCAGAAAAAGGAAAACACGCCACTGAGCAGGATGAGTTTTGCAAGAAGGGAACAGAGGCTTGTTTTAATTTGACAAGCCAGGCGCCATTCTGTTGCCAGAAACTGGAGTTTTTATCGATGCTGACTGCAGGTAAAGCCCTGCATGGTGCTGCTTTCTTACACGCGCTCGAAAATCCCGGCCGCTCCCATGCCGGTGCCGACGCACATGGTGACCATGCCGTACTTCAGCTGGCAGCGGCGCAAGGCATGCACTACAGTAGCTGATCGTATTGCGCCCGTTGCGCCCAGCGGATGGCCGAGTGCAATCGCACCGCCCAGAGGATTCAGCTTGCTGGTGTCGAGATCCAGATCCTGGATCACCGCCAATGCCTGCGCAGCAAAGGCTTCGTTCAGTTCTATCCAGTCCATCTGGTCCTGCGTCAATCCGGCAAAGCGCAGCGCGGCTGGAATAGCTTCCTTCGGCCCTATACCCATGATGTGAGGCGGCACGCCGCGCACGGCAAAGGAGACGAAGCGCGCCAATGGTGTCAGGTTGAACTGGCGGAGGATTTTTTCACTCACCAGTATCAGCGCACCCGCTCCATCCGAAGTTTGTGAACTGTTGCCGGCAGTGACAGAACCCTTGGCCGAGAACGCCGGCCTCAACTTTGCCAGCGCGTCCAGGCTGGTATCGGCGCGCACGCCTTCATCATCGGCAATGGTGCGGGTGACGATATCGATCTGTCCGGTTTCGAGATTGGGGAATTTCTCCACCACTTCCACCGGCGTGATCTCATCGCGAAACTCGCCGGACTGCTGCGCCGCCAGCGCCTTCTGGTGTGAGGCCAGCGCAAATGCATCCTGTGCCTCGCGCGAGATTTTCCATTGACTGGCCACCTTCTCGCCGGTCAGGCCCATGCCGTAAATCATGCCGATCTTGTCTTCTTCCAGCACACGCGGATTGATGGAAGGATGATGCCCCATCATCGGCACCATGGACATGGATTCCACGCCAGCGGCAATCATCACATCCGCCTGTCCCACGCGTATGCGGTCGGCCGCCATTGCGACTGCCGTAAGTCCCGACGCGCAATATCGATTCACAGTCACGCCGCCCACGCTATCGGGCAAGCCAGCCAGCAAAGCTGCCATGCGCGCCACGTTCAAGCCCTGCTCCGCTTCCGGAAAGGCGCAGCCGACAATGACGTCTTCCACCAATTTGGGATCGAGCTGCGGCACCTGGCTCATTGCCGATTGCAGCACTTTCACCAGCAAGTCGTCGGGACGCACGTGGCGGAACACGCCGCGCGGCGCCTTGCCTATCGGCGTGCGGGTCGCGGCAACGATATAAGCATCCTGTAGCGTAGTCGTCATCAGTTTTCCTTAATTGCGTACCGGCTTGCCGTTCTGCAGCAGGCCCATGATGCGTTCCTGGGTCTTGGGATGTCCCAGCAATTCCACGAAAGCGCGGCGCTCGCGATCCAGCAGCCATTGCTCGCTGACGGCGCTGCCAGGCTCGATATCGCCACCGCTGACGATCTCTGCGATGCGCGACGCCAGCAGATAGTCATGCCCGGAAATCTGGCTGCCATCGCGCAGGTTCACCAGTTGCGCGCCTATTGTCGCCGCACCATAACGCCCGGTGACCGCTATCGTCGCCGGCAGCGGCGCGCGATAGCCGGCGTCCGCCAGCGCATGCACTTGCGACTTCGCCACGTGCAGCAATTCATTCGGATTGAACACGATCACATCCTGCTCCGACAGATAGCCCATCTTCTTCGCCTCCAGCGCGGAAGTCGATACTGTCGCCATCGCTGCATGCTGGAAGCTTCGCTTCAGAAACTGCAGGATATCGTTACCCTTCGCCTCTGCCGCCGCCCGCAACGCAATCTCCTTCAGGCCGCCGCCGGCCGGCACCAGGCCGACGCCGATTTCCACCAGGCCGATATAGGATTCCAGCAGGGCCACGCGGCGCGCTGCATGCATCAGCAGCTCGCAGCCGCCGCCCAGCGCCAGCCCGCCTATCGCAGCCACCACCGGCACCTGCGCATACTTGAGCTTCATATGCGCCTGCTGCAGTGCGCCGACGGCTGCATCCATGGCCTTCGCACCGCCCTGCATGTAAATCGGCAGGAAAGTCTGCAAGTCGGCGCCTGCCGAGAACGGCCCGCCGCTGGCCGCATCCGGCTGCCAGATCACCAGGCCCTTGAATCCTGCTTCAGCCAGCTCGACCGCCCGACTCATTCCCGCCACCACTTCGCCGTTCAGCACATGCATCTTGGTGCGGGTGGAGAGAATCAGCACGTCGTCATCCTGGTGCCACAAGCGCACCGACGCATCTTCGTACACGGTGGTGCCGAGTTCCTGTTGCGCCGATTCGCCCAGCAAAGCCGCCCGCACGACCTGGCGCTGATACACCGGCAGATCGGAGCGCGGCAGATACTTGCCCTGCGCAGCCGACCACGACCCCGCAGGTTCGTGAACGCCGTCGCGTCCATCGAATACCCAGTCCGGCAGCGGTGCGTCGGACAAGGTCTTGCCTTGCTCCATGTCTTCACGTATCCATTGCGCGACCTGCTTCCAGCCGGCCGCCTGCCAGGTCTCGAACGGCCCTTCGTTCCAGCCGAAGCCCCAGCGCAGCGCAAAGTCGATATCACGTGCGCTGGCCGCGATATCAGCGAGATGCACGGCGATGTAATGAAATATGTCGCGGTAGATGGACCATAGGAACTGCGCCTGCGGATGCGTCGCATCATGCAACGCCTTCATGCGGCGCGCGGGATCTTTCTCTTTCAGGATGCGGACTATGAAATCGTCGGCCTTGCCGCCTGCCGGCACGTAATCGCCTTTTGCCGCATCCAGCTGCAGGATAGTGCGCCCCGCTTTCTTGTAAAAGCCAGCACCCGCCTTCTGGCCCAGCGCTTTGTTTACCACCAGTTGCGCGATCACGGGCGGCGTCTGATAGAGCGCATGAAAAGGATCGTCCGGCAATCCTTCCTGCATGGTCTTGATCACATGCGCCATAGTATCCAGCCCGACCACATCGGCGGTGCGGAAGGTGGCCGACTTTGCGCGCCCCAGTCTGGTGCCGGTCAGGTCGTCCACGATATCGATGGCCAAGCCGAACTTCTCGGCTTGCCTGATGGTGGCCAGCATGCCGAACATGCCGACGCGGTTGGCGATGAAGTTGGGCGTATCCAGCGCCCGCACCACGCCTTTGCCGAGCGTAGTGGTCAGGAAAGTCTCCAGCTGATCGAGCATGTCGGCGCGTGTTTCCTTTGCCGGGATCAGCTCGACCAGATGCATGTAGCGCGGCGGATTGAAGAAATGCACGCCGCAGAAACGCTGCCTGAGTTCAGACGGAAGTCCCTGCGCCAGGGCATTGATGGATAAGCCTGAAGTATTGGTGACAAAGAGCGCATGCGGTGCAATGAAGGGAGCTACCTTGCGGTACAGCTCGTGCTTCCATTCCATCTTCTCGGCGATCGCTTCGATCACCAGCTCGCATTGCGAGAGCCGATCGAGGTGATCCTCGTAATTCGCCACTTCGATCAGGCCGGCCTGCTCCGCATCCGCCAGCGGCGCCGGAGTCAATTTTCTCAACTGCTCTATCGCGCGCAACGCAATCCCATTCCTGGGACCTTCTTTCGCGGGCAGGTCGAACAGGATGACGGGCACCTTCGCATTGATGCAATGCGCAGCGATCTGGGCGCCCATCACGCCGGCGCCCAGCACTGCAACTTTTTTCACCATGAAACGGGACATTCGATTTCCTTTGCAGGCAAGGGAGAAAGCGGCTTGCCGCCCTCCTCATCAAAACAGGTCTGCTTCCAGCGACATCAGGTTGCCGGTACCGGCACGCGCCTGGCGGATCAGCATTGCCGTTTCCGGCAACAGGCGCGCAAAGTAAAAGCGGGCGGTCGCCAGTTTGGCGCGGTAGAACGGATCGCCCGAGGCCTGTTTGTCCAGCGCGATCTTCGCCATGCGGGCAAAGAAATAAGCGAACACCAGGTGCCCCACCACGCGGAGATACGGCACGGCGGCAGCGCCGATTTCATCCTTGTCCATGAAGGCGCGCATGCCGATTTCCATGGTCAGCTTGTTGAGCTTCTCTCCCAGATCAGCCAGAGGCGTGATGAACTCGGCCATGGATTCATCCAGACCATGTTCCTGCACGAAGGCCTGGATATGCTCACCGAACTTGCGCAGCTTCCCGCCATTGTCAGCCAGGACTTTGCGCCCCAGCAGGTCCAGCGACTGTATGGTGTTGGTGCCTTCGTAGATCATGTTGATGCGGGCATCGCGCAGGTACTGCTCCATGCCCGTTTCAGCGATATAACCGTGGCCGCCGAAAACCTGCAGCGCTTCGGAAACGGCGATCCAGCCATTGTCGGTCAGGAAGGCCTTGACGATAGGCGTGAGCAGGGCCGCTTCATCGGCGGCCTGCTTGCGTACCGCCTCATCCGGATGATGATGCTCGCGGTCTATCAGCATCGCCACGTAATAGCTGAATGCGCGTCCGCCTTCCGCATAGGCACGGGCCGTGAGCAGCATGCGCCGCACATCGGGATGCACGATGATGGGGTCGGCCGGTTTGTCGGGGGCCTTGTCGCCGCTCAGGCTGCGCATCTGCAAGCGCTCCTTCGCATAGGCGACGGCGTTCTGATAGGCGACTTCGCTCAAGCCCAGCGATTGCATGCCCACGCCCAGGCGTGCCGCATTCATCATCACGAACATTGCATTCAGGCCCTTGTTGGCTTCGCCTACCAGCCAGCCGGTCGCGCCTTCAAGGATCATCTGGCAAGTGGAATTGCCGTGTATGCCCATTTTCTCTTCGAGCGCGGAACAGAAGATGGGATTGCGCTCCCCGGGCTTGCCCTCTTTGGTCGGAATGAATTTCGGCACCACGAAAAGCGAAATGCCATGCGTGCCGGCTGGGGCATCCGGCAAGCGTGCCAATACCAGGTGGACGATATTCTCAGTCAGGTCATGCTCACCGGCAGAGATGAAAATCTTCGTGCCCGTGAGCGTGTAAGAACCATCCTGCTGCAGTTCGGCCTTGGTGCGCAGCAAGCCGAGGTCAGTGCCGCACTGCGGTTCGGTCAGGCACATGGTGCCGGTCCATTCGCCGGCGGCGAGTTTGGACAGATAGACTTCCTTCTGCCACGGCGTGCCGTGCGCATGCAGGCATTCGTACGCGCCATGCGACAGGCCGGGATACATGGTCCAGGCCTGGCTGGCCGAATTCAGCATTTCGTAGAAAGCATTGTTCAGCAGCAGCGGCAAGCCCTGGCCACCGAACGCGGGATCGGCCGACAAGGAAGGCCAGCCTGCTTCCACATACTGCTGATAGGCTTGCTTGAAACCCGTGGGTACGGTTACTTCATGGGTTTCGGGATCGAGCTTGCAGCCTTCGCGATCGCCGGAATAATTGAGGGGAAATACCACCGATGACGCGAAGCGCGCACCCTCTTCGAGTACCTGATTGATGGTTGCCGCATCCAGATCGGCATGAGGCGGAAGTTGTTTCAGCTCCTGTTCCACCTGCAATAACTCATGCAATACGAATTGCATGTCACGCAATGGGGCATGATAAAAACTCATGGTCTCCTCCCTGTAAAACGGCTGTTATACAGTACCGTACTGATACGGCAATTTTGCTATTTTTTTCTTATGATGAGTGCGAGCCTCTTGCGGAACCGGCTGCTTGCTGTTTGCATTGTAGAGCCAAATACAGCGGCAACCTATCGCCTTCGCGGTGAATTTACGAATGCGAACGATCGAGGTTGCGGCGATCCCGCTTGGTCGGCCGTCCCTTGATGTCCTCGGAGGGTTCGCGAAAATACTTGCGCCGTTCGCCTTCCTGCTCGCGCCGGGCGATACTGGCTTCGGTTTCGCGATACAGCGCCTGCGCTTCCGGCGCACCGCGCCGCACATCCGACAGGCCTTCCACCACTATCTGCCATTCGGTAGAGCCGTTATTGATATCCAGCACTTCTCCTAGCCGGATAGAGCGTGCCGGCTTCACCTTGTCGCCACCTATCTTGACCTTGCCGCTATCGACTGCCGTCGTGGCAAGCGAGCGGGTCTTGAAGAAACGAGCGGCCCATAGCCATTTGTCGATACGAACTGTTTCCATAGGATATAGGGTGCAGAGAAATCGGATCGGGAAAAACCCATTGTACTCATCCAGGCGTTTTTCAAACACTTGTCAGCCACTTGTCAGAACGAGAAAAACTCGAAGAACAGCAGGCTTATTCGGTGTACTTGCCGAAGGTGACGATGCGCAGCACATTCTTGTACAACAGATAGGCGCCGCGATACCAGGCGCGCCGGTACCAGGGAATATTGATGAATTCTTCGGGATTGATCGCCACGCCTTCCGACACCGCGTGTTCGATATGTTCGCGCAAGGCGCAGGCAAAGTCCGCATCGTTGACGACGATGTTGGCTTCCTGGTTGATGAAAAGGCTGAGGCCATCGTAATTGCTGGAGCCCACCGTGGCCCATTGGTCGTCCACCACGGCCACCTTGCCATGCAATTGCGTCTTGCGGTATTCGACGATGCGCACGCCGCTTTTCATCAGCTTCGGATAAAAAGACTGGGCCACGGCATCCTGCAATGCAAACTGGCCGACGCCCAGCACCAGCGTGACCTGCACGCCGCGGCGTGCAGCGGCTGACAAGGCATCGCGCAATTTTCGGTTGGGGGCAAAGTAGGGATTGGCGAGCCAGGCGCTCTGGCGCGCGCTGCCCAGCGCGCGCAGGTAGCTTTTCTGGATGGTGAGACGGTTGCGCAGATTGTCGCGCACCACCAGCGCTGCGGATGCCGGCTTGATGCCAGCTCCCTCAGGCTGGGAAAGGTTTTCACGAAACCGCTCCCAGCGCGTGCGGAAATCGACGCGGTCCACCCTTTCCCATTGCAGCGTCATTTCGTCGTGAATCGCACTGACCAGGGGGCCTTCCAGGCGCACCGCGAAATCCCAGCGCGGCGCGGGCAAGACCACTTCCGGATCGCTATCCAGCAGCATGTCGTCATTGATGTTCAAGCCGCCCAGAAAGGCGACCTTGCAATCCACCACGCACAGCTTGCGATGGGTGCGGCTGATGCCGCGCTTGAACCAGGGATTGAAGGTGCGATGGTAGACGCCGACGGCAGACAGTTCCTTGTGCCATTTCGCACACTGATGACGGCCAGTGCCTATCCAGTCGGTGATGACATAAACGCGTATTCCCCGTGCGGCCGCCCGCTTTAATGCCTGACTGACCTCGCGCCCGGTCGGGTCGTCGGCGAAGATATAGGTTTCGAGATAGACGGCAAAATGAGCCTCCTCTATAGCCTTTATCAAAGCAGGGAAGTATTCGGCACCGCAATGCAGCAGGGTAATGCGGTTATTGGCGGTAAATTTTACCGGGCGCATGCAAACGTAATCATCCAGTCCATGAGAGATCGATGCTTCAACAGCAGCGCCCTATTCTAGTGCAAGACAGATGAAAGCTTGTTAAGACCTCTCAGACACACTGACAATAAAACTTATTTCAGCTTCAGGTCAGCCACAATCGGCGCGTGATCGGAGAGTTTGGCCCACAGGTTTCCGTGCATGACCTTGGCATTCTCTACCTGAAAACCGCGCACATAGACGCGATCCAGCGCCAGCACAGGCAAGGCTGCGGGGAAAGTACGGGCCGGCTGAACCTTGGGCCCGCGCCCCTGCAATTGCCGGAAATAGGTGCCGAAACTGCGGCGCGACAAGCGCTCATCGAATACTTCATTGACCTTGAGCGTGCTGCGCAGCACATCGCTCAGATGATTGCCCCAGTCGTTGAAGTCGCCGGCAATAATGACCGGCTCTCCCGCAGGAGCGGAGCTGCGCACTGCCTCGATCAATGCTTCGGTCTGACGCTTGCGGCTGCCGGCGAACAAACCGAGATGGACCACATAGCAGTGCACATCGGTAAGCGGGGTCTTGATCCGGCAATGCAGAATGCCGCGCGCTTCGTACGCATGATCCGAGATGTCCTGATTGCGGGTGGAGACGATGGGAAAGCGGCTCAGCAATGCATTGCCATGATGTCCATGGTCGTACACGGCATTCATGCCATAGGCGCAGTGATGCGAGTCGCCCGCCAGGAAATCCTGCTGCGACAATTCCGGCCAGTTGGCGGCATGGCGTAGCGCATGCAAGTCATGCCGGCCTTGCACTTCCTGCAGGAACAGGATGTCCGATTCCATGCCGGTAATCGCCTGCTTCAGTGCGTGAATGCGAGGACGGCTGCCGAAGGAGGAAACGCCTTTGTGGATGTTGTAAGTGGTGATGCGCAAATTGACTTCCGAGTCGTTCTCCGCCTCTTCCCGCTGGTTTCTTTCTAAATGCAAGGTTTCTATCAGCTCTTTCATGTTTATCTTGTATAACGCGGCAACTGCAATATGGCTTCCGCATTTGAAGGAGAAAAACACTTATCTGCCGCTTGCAGATAAGGCAACCATATATGGTTGATATGCTCGCGGGGCGCCAGGGTAATCGGCATTTCGCGCGGCACTTGGAGTCCGAACACATGTTCAGTGTTGTGCTTCACTCCAGGCGCATAGCGGTAGCCCCACATTGGATAGATCTCGTAAATATTGGAAAGTTGCCAGTCACGAAGATTAGATAGGGGCACAGTCGGCACTTGCAAGAGGGGGTGCGGCAGATTGCATGCCGGCTTTTCCCGGGCCACCCGTATTCCGGTTTCCTCGAATACTTCCCGTATTGCCGTCTCGACCAAGCCCTCTTCCGGCGCATCCTTGGAACCCGTGACTGATTGCCAATAACCGGGCCGGTCGGCGCGCTCGATCAGCAACACCTCAAACTCGGAGCTATGTATGACAACCAATACGGATTCGGGAATCTTGTAC
>JAFAGG010000048.1 GCA_023422955.1 Pseudomonadota bacterium
GGACTGGGTATAGAGCTGGTACGTGAAGTGGCCGCTAGCGGACGCCAGATGCCGATTGCCGTGATTACGGCTTACGGCAGCACCGATAACGCGGTCGTGGCGCTCAAGGCGGGTGCCTTTGATTATCTTTCCAAGCCGGTCAATCTGGAGCAGTTGCGTCTGCTGGTGCTGTCTGCCCTGAAGCTGCAGGCCAAACCGCTGCCATCCACGCTTCCTCAGCCGGGCCAGCAGGATGCAAGTCCGCTCAGGCTGCTGGGCCAGGCGCCGGTGATGCAGGAAGTGCATACCCAGATCCTGCGGGTGGCGCGCAGCATGGCGCCGGTCGCGATTACCGGAGAGTCGGGCAGCGGCAAGGAGCTGGCGGCACGCGACATCCATGCCCAAAGTTCGCGCGCCGACAAGCCTTTCATCGCCGTGAATTGCGGCGCGATTCCGGAAACGCTGATGGAAGCGGAGTTTTTCGGCTATCGCAAGGGCGCTTTCACCGGCGCCACCGAAGACCGCGACGGTTTTTTTCAGGCCGCGCACGGCGGCACGCTGATGCTGGATGAAGTGGCCGACTTGCCGCTGGCCATGCAGGTCAAGCTGCTGCGGGCGATTCAGGAACGGCGCGTGCGCAAGGTGGGAGCCACCACCGAGGAAGCGGTCGACGTGCGGCTGATCAGCGCCACGCACCAGGATCTGGCGCAATGCGTGGAGCAGGGGAAGTTCAGGCAGGACTTGTATTACCGGCTGAATGTCATCGAGCTGCGCCTGCCGCCGCTGCGCGAACGGTCGCAGGACATTCCCTTGCTGGCAGAGGCCTTGCTGTCGCGCCTGGCTGCCGGAGAGCACAAGGCGAAATTGTCGGCGGCTGCCTTGCAGGCCTTGCAGGCTTACGCTTTCCCGGGCAATGTGCGCGAGCTGGAAAATATCCTGGAACGGGCACTGGCATTCGCCAATGACGGCGTGATTGAAGTCGCCGACCTGGCCCTGCGGCATGGCAGCATGCCGCCGCCTGCGACGCAGCGCGAGCCGGATGACTTGCCGGCTGCGATCCCGGAATCTTCTGCCGGCAGCGCACAGGTCATGGCGGCACAGTCGCCGCTTGCCGTTGAGTTACCCACGCAGGCCGCGGTCTCCGAGTTGCCCGCCTCCTTGCCGGATCATCTGGAAAGCATAGAGCGCGACGTGATATTGCGCGCCCTGGCGAAAACCCATTTCAATCGCACGCAGGCTGCAGAGCTGCTGGGCATCAGTTTCCGCCAGCTGCGTTATCGCATGCAAAGGCTCGCCATCAATGAGCCGGAATAAACCTGTTTTGTTCGAGGTGGACGCTGCAGGATGGTGCACGGGCGTAGACCATCATCCTTCTCCGAATTTTGATGCGCGGCCGGAAGGCGTGGCGGTGGATTTGCTGGTCATTCACAATATCAGCCTGCCGCCCTCCGATTATGGCGGGCCTCATATCGCCGAGCTGTTCACCAATTGCCTGGATTGTGATGCCCATCCCTATTTCGATCGCTTGCGCGGAGTGCGCGTATCGGCGCATTTTCTGATTCGTCGCGACGGGCAAATCATCCAGTTTGTGCCGGTGACGATGCGTGCGTGGCACGCCGGCCAGTCGAGTTTTCGCGATCGTGAGCGCTGCAATGACTTCTCCATCGGAATTGAACTCGAAGGCTCAGACTTCGAGCCTTTTACCGATTCCCAGTACCGGCAACTGGCAAAACTGAGCTGCAGCCTGCAACAGGCCATGCCGCTTGCCGATGTCACCGGCCATGAACATATCGCGCCAGGCCGCAAGACGGACCCAGGCCCATTCTTTGAGTGGGAGGTCTATAGACGTGAGTGCAGCAGCCTGCGGGCGATCATGTTGCAAAATGCTAATAGTCCTTTGCGGTTTTCTTTTCCCCTATGAAAAGTCAAGATTTTTATTGCCCGAAATAGTAATACTTGTGCCAAAAAAGGTATTGCATAGACCGGTGTCGCACACTAGAATTAGTGCCTGGCGTTCTCTTGTGCACTAGATGTAGTGGTAAGGATCGCAGTTTTATTGGCATAACAGCCCGCCAAATGCAACAGTCTGGCAATAAAAACTTTTTATAGGCAGCAGAGGACCAAGCGCCATCCCTGATTTTTCTGGGGATGCCGAGATTGCAGTTCTCTTGCTGTTCCTGACTTGAAAATAAGCTCCGCAATGGGAGCAGTTTATTTTGCAAGTGCCGAAATATTCCGTATCTAGATAAAAATTAGCAGCGAAGCTGCTGGCATAGTCTCAGGAGGCTTAGTGCATACCACTCAAAATACCCCCGTAACCTCGTCCGCTGACATGGGTTTCACTTCATCGTCTGCTGAAGCTGGTCGGCCTGTTGCCGCATCAGCGCTCAATTTTTCTGACTATAAGATCATCCGGCGCAATGGCGCAGTGATGGGATTTGAACCGTCCAAGATTGCAGTCGCCATGACCAAGGCCTTTTTGGCCGTCAATAGTGGTCAGGGCGCGGCTTCTGCGCGTGTGCGCGAACTGGTCGAAAAACTGACCTCCGAGGTGGTGAGCGCATTGCTGCGCCGCCGTCCGGCTGGTGGCACCTTCCATATCGAAGATGTGCAGGATCAGGTCGAACTGGCACTGATGCGTTCCGGCGAACACGACGTGGCGCGTGCTTACGTGTTGTATCGCGCCAAGCGCATGGAAGAGCGTGCGGCAAAAAGAAACGCAGCAACTGCCGAGTCGGTCCAGCTTCACGTCACCGAAAACGGCGTTAGCCAGCTGCTGGACCTGGATAAATTGTTTGGCATGATCGAAGCGGCTTGCGTCAGCCTTGAAAAAAATGTCGATGCGCAAGCCATCTTCAACGAAACCATCAAGAATCTGTACGATGGCGTGCCAGTTGCGGAATTGCACAAGTCCACGATTCTCGCCGCCCGCGCGCTGATGGAAAAAGATCCGGCCTACAGCCAGGTCACCGCGCGTCTCTTGATGCACACGATTCGCAAGGAAGTATTCGGCCAGGAAGTCGCCCAAGCCGAGGCTGCGGCGCACTATCTGGAATATTTCCCGAAATTCATCCGGAAAGGTATCGCCGCCGAGCTGCTGGACAACAAGCTGGCGGAGTTCGATCTGAAAAGATTGGCTGAAGCGCTGGTGCCGGACCGCGATCTGCAATTCGGCTATCTCGGCCTGCAAACCCTGTATGACCGCTACTTCCTGCATATCGACGGCAATCGTATCGAAATGCCGCAAGCCTTTTTCATGCGCGTGGCCATGGGCTTGTCGCTGAACGAAAGCAACCGCGAAGCGCGCGCCATCGAGTTCTATAATCTGTTGTCGACTTTCGACTTCATGAGCTCTACGCCGACGCTGTTCAACTCCGGTACCCAGCGTTCGCAACTGTCCTCCTGCTACCTGACCACGGTTTCCGATGACCTGGAAGGCATCTACGACGCGATCAAGGAAAATGCGCTGCTCGCCAAATTTGCAGGCGGCCTGGGCAATGACTGGACCCCGGTGCGTGCGCTCGGTGCGCACATCAAGGGCACCAACGGCAAGTCGCAAGGCGTGGTGCCGTTCCTGAAAGTGGTGAACGACACCGCCGTCGCGGTGAACCAGGGCGGTAAACGCAAGGGTGCCGTCTGCGCCTACCTGGAAACCTGGCATATGGATGTCGAGGAATTCCTGGAACTGCGCAAGAACACCGGCGATGATCGCCGCCGTACGCACGACATGAACACCGCGAACTGGATTCCTGATCTGTTCATGAAGCGCGTAATGGAAAAAGGCGAATGGACCCTGTTCTCGCCTTCCGATGTGCCGGATCTGCACGACAAGTTCGGCAGGGCTTTCGAAGAAGCTTATGTCGGTTACGAACAGAAAGCCGCGCGCGGTGAACTCAAGCTGTTCAAGAAAGTCCAGGCGATGGACATGTGGCGCAAGATGCTGTCCATGCTGTTCGAAACCGGCCATCCCTGGATTACCTTCAAGGACCCTTGCAACATCCGTTCGCCGCAGCAGCATGTTGGCGTGGTCCATAGCTCGAATCTATGCACCGAGATTACGCTTAACACCAATGCAGATGAAATCGCGGTCTGCAACCTGGGTTCGGTCAACCTGCCGGCACATATCAAAGACGGTAAGCTGGATCACGAAAAACTGCAGCGCACGGTTCGCACCGCGATGCGCATGCTGGATAACGTGATTGATATTAACTATTACGCTGTCAAGAAAGCGCGTGATTCCAACCTGCGTCATCGTCCGGTCGGTATGGGCATCATGGGCTTCCAGGATTGCCTGCACATGATCCGCATACCTTATGCTTCGGATGCCGCGGTGGAATTCGCCGATCGCTCGATGGAAGCGGTGTGCTACTACGCTTACTGGGCGTCGACCGAACTGGCGGAAGAGCGTGGCCGTTACAGCTCCTACAAGGGTTCGCTGTGGGATCGCGGCATCCTGCCCCAGGATTCGCTGAAACTCTTGGCGGAAGAACGCGGCGGTTATCTGGAAGTCGATAGCTCCGAAACTATGGAGTGGGACGCACTGCGTAGCCGCATCCGCGAACATGGCATGCGCAACTCGAACTGCGTGGCGATTGCGCCGACCGCGACGATTTCCAACATCATCGGTGTTTCGGCCTGTATCGAGCCGACTTACCAGAACCTGTATGTGAAATCGAACCTGTCGGGCGAATTTACCGACATTAACGAACACCTGGTGCGCGACCTGAAAGCTCGTGCCTTGTGGGATGAAGTGATGATCGCCGATCTGAAATATTTCGACGGCAGCCTGGCCAAGATCGATCGTATTCCAGCAGACCTGCGTGAATTGTATGCGACCGCGTTTGAAGTCGAGCCGAGCTGGCTGGTGAAAGCTGCATCACGCCGTCAGAAATGGATCGACCAGGCGCAGTCGCTGAATATCTACATGGCAGGCGCATCCGGCAAGAAGCTGGACGAAACTTACAAGCTGGCCTGGCTGAGCGGTTTGAAAACCACGTACTACCTGCGCTCCATCGGCGCGACGCACAGCGAGAAGTCCACCACCAAAACCGGTGCGCTGAATGCAGTGTCCTCCGATGGCGGTATGAGCGGCATGATGTCAGCGCCTCAGGCTGCCGTGACCGAGGAAGAACTGGCTGGTCCGGCCTGCATGCTGCGTCCTGGTGATCCAGGCTTCGAAGAGTGCGAAGCTTGCCAATGATGTGAAAGGCGAAGTCGTGGAAACGCGGCTTCGCGCAGTCATCGCTGCCGATGGTTCTTAAGCATGAGCAAAGCGAAGGGCTGAAATGCACCACCACAATTGAACTAACTGGCACTATCGTTAGACAAACCAAGAGAATTGAAAAGGGAAGAAAATGCTTTCATGGGATGATGAAGTGAGTGCCGCTCCGGCACCCCGCACGCCGCAACCTGCTTCGCAGCCGGCATTTCCGGGCGATGCAACGCCGGGACTCGCGCATCACGTCGAACTGAACGCAAGGTCTGCAGCGCCCGTTGATGAAAATGGCGACGGCACCGACCGTCGTGTGAACGTGGCAGACAAACGCATCATCAATGGCCAGACCGACGTTAATCAGCTGGTCCCGTTCAAATACAAATGGGCCTGGGACAAGTATCTGGCCGGCTGCGCCAATCACTGGATGCCGCAGGAAATCAACATGCAGCGCGACATCGAACTCTGGAAGAACCCGAACGGTTTGACCGAAGATGAGCGCCGCCTGGTCAAGCGTAACCTGGGGTTCTTTGTGACCGCCGATTCGCTGGCCGCCAACAATATCGTGCTCGGTACCTATCGTCATATCACCGCTCCGGAGTGCCGCCAATATCTGCTGCGTCAGGCATTCGAGGAAGCGATTCACACCCACGCTTACCAGTACATCGTCGAATCGCTGGGCCTGGATGAAGCCGAAATCTTCAATGCCTATCACGAAGTAAAATCAATTCGTGACAAGGATGAATTCCTGATTCCATTTATCGACGTTCTCACCAATCCGGAATTCAAGACCGGCACGATGGAATCCGACCAGACGCTGCTGCGTTCGCTGATTGTCTTTGCATGCTTGATGGAAGGCTTGTTCTTCTATGTGGGCTTTACGCAGATTCTCGCGCTGGGCCGTCAGAACAAGATGATGGGCGCAGCTGAACAGTATCAGTACATTCTGCGCGATGAATCGATGCACTGCAATTTCGGTATCGACCTGATCAACACGATCAAGTTGGAGAACCCGCATTTGTGGACGCCGCAATTCCGCGAAGAGATTAAATCGTTGTTTTTGCGCGCGGTAGAGTTGGAATATCGTTACGCAGAAGATACAATGCCGCGTGGAGTGTTGGGACTGAATGCGCCGATGTTCAAAGGCTATTTGCGATTCATCGCAAATCGACGTGCGCAGCAGATTGGTCTTGACGCATTGTTCCCGCAAGAAGAGAATCCGTTCCCGTGGATGAGCGAGATGATCGACTTGAAAAAGGAACGCAATTTCTTCGAAACGCGAGTCATCGAGTATCAGACTGGCGGCGCTTTAAGTTGGGATTAAGTGCGGAGGGTATCGCAAACGCAGAATAGGTGCCGCAGAAATCGGCAAGCAGAAAGAAGATAAAAAAAGCGCACCTATGGAAAGGCAATGCTAAACCTGAATGAATAGTAGAAGAGCGAACCGACCTAATTTGTTCGAGCCGCTGTACCTGATTTTGTCGGGTATGGCGGTTTTTTCTTCGAAAAATGGTTCGTGCGTTTCATTACGGAATTCTGATGCCGGCAGGCTTGCCGGCGTTTTTTTGATCTTGCCGGCCGCTGAGCGGTAAAGGCAAGAACCAATATGGCTGAAGCGCTGCATGGACGAGGAGATGCAGCAGTTCAGCTGGTGCCGAATTCATTAGCGCAAGCATCGCGCTTGCGCCGATGAATAATTCGCCTGATTCATTGCGCGCGGTGGATCAGGGGGGTTTCTAATTTGTAGATTGATTTTCCATCACGTGAAGGAGAAACAAATGGCAACAGCAGCAAAGAAAAAGCCGGCAGCGAAAAAAGCCGCCGCTAAAAAACCTGTAGCTAAAAAAGCCGCCGCTAAAAAGCCAGTGGCGAAGAAAGCTGCAGCCAAGAAGCCGGTAGCGAAAAAAGCTGTAGCTAAAAAGCCTGTGGCCAAGAAGGCTGTAGCCAAAAAGCCTGCTGCAAAGCCTGCCGCTGCTGCTCCCGAGGTAAAGACTGTCCTCAATCCGGCAGCTGCCTGGCCTTTCCCGAC
>JAFAGG010000106.1 GCA_023422955.1 Pseudomonadota bacterium
GGTCGAGCCGCCCTGGGTTGCGCCGGTCAGGGTGTGTAATACCGAACTCAGGGTGCGGCGGTAATCGATGCCGGCATGATCGAAAAAGCGATGGTCTTCGGTGGCAATCAGGGCCTTGATCACCCACGGCGACACATCTTCCAGCACCAGCTTTTCCTGGTAATTCTGGCGAAAAGTGGTCAGATGTTTTCCCTGCGCAGACAGTACAATGCTGGGCTGCACATCGCGCAGGCGCACAAAGTCGCCATGGCCGGGCGCTTGCTGGTAAAGCTGATACAGGTAAAAACCGGCAGCGGCCAGCGCCATGCCGGCCATGAGAATCAGTACTGCGCCCAGGCGATACGCATAAGTCATTGTCCTGGATGCAGGCCGGTGCGTCTGACCTGATATGCGGGCGGGCGGGGCGGGATTCTTGTCCACAATCATCATTCCTTCTGGATCGTTCGGGAGGCAACCCGTTTTGGACAAAAGCGCAATCTTTTGGTTTGATGAAATCGCCCGGCTTTTGCGGAAATGTAAATCGCTGAAGCGCTTGGGCCGGCGTCAGGGGAATAGGCGGTTTTATGCGCAGCGCCGAACAGCACGAACCAGACTAAAACTTTAGATTAGTCATAGCCCCCGGTATTTACGGACTTGAATTGCTTATCGCTTCACATAAAAAACAACTCAGATGCCTGCCTCTTTTTCCGAAACGCCTGAAACCACCGCTGCCATTCCCCGCCTCGCCATACCGCTGCTTTCCCTGGCCGCTTTGGGCAGCGGCGCTTCGCAGCGCGTAGCCGATGCGCTGTTGCCGCAGCTGGGGCGGGAATTTTCGGTTTCACTGGGCAGCGCTTCCAGCGTCATCACCCTGTTTGCCATTGCCTACGGCGTATCCCAGCTATTATTCGGTCCGCTGGGCGACCGCTTCGGCAAGTATCTCGTGGTGGCATTTACGGTGGCCGCTTCCGCCCTGACTGCCATGCTCTGTGCGCTGGCACCCGATTTCTCCGGCCTGCTGATGGCGCGCCTGCTGGCAGGTGCCACGGCAGCGGCCATGATTCCGCTAGCGATGGCGTGGATAGGCGATGTAGTTCCCTACCAGGACCGGCAGCCGGTGCTGGCGCGCTTTCTTCTCGGACAGATCGTGGGCGTATCGACCGGCATTTTCCTGGGCGGCTGGGCGGCGGATTACGGCAACTGGCGCCTGCCGTTTTTCGCCATCGCAATCTGGTTCGGCATCGTCAGCGTCGGGCTGTTCATGCTCAACCGCCGCTTGCCCGAACACGCCCGCCGCACCACGACCAGCCAAGGTTCCATGTGGAGAAGGCTGCCTAAGGAATTCGGTTATGTCGTGTCGCAGCCCTGGGCACGGGTGGTGCTGGTCATCGTTTTCCTGGAAGGAGCCTTTTTATTCGGCGCCTTTGCCTTCATTGCCTCGCATTTGCACAAGGTGCATGACATGGCCTTGAGCAGCGCCGGCGGCATCGTGATGCTGTTCGGCCTGGGAGGATGCATTTTTGCCGCCAACTCGGCCCGCTTCGTGCGCCGCCTGGGCGAATCCGGACTGGCAGCAGGGGGCGGCATGCTGCTGGCGGCAGCGGTGTTGGCAGTGGCCTTTGCACCGCTGCAGTGGGCGCTGCCGGCGTGCCTGCTGGCGGGTACCGGTTTCTATATGCTGCATAACACGCTGCAAACGCATGCAACGCAGATGGCGCCGGAACGGCGGGGAGCCGCGGTATCCGCCTTTGCTTCCAGTTTCTTTCTAGGACAGTCGGCGGGCGTGGGCCTGGCAGGCGTGGGTGTGGAAATCCTGAGCACAACCTGGGTGATTGCCGTGGGCGCGATCGGGGTAGGCATGGTGGCACTGGTTTTTCGCCATTTGTTAGTACAAAAGCGCCGTGCCTCCCCTTGAAATAAGAAAATTAATCCAGACCTGTCATAGTCTTATTCAATTGCATGATCTAATACATCGTAGGCGAAATTCCCGGGCAAGTAAGTGTCCAGGCGGCTTGCCTCTCAAACGATGCGATGACTCTCTGCAAAGAGCTTGATGAGCGTTGATAACCGGTTTTCTTGCGACGAGTTTTAAAATAATGAGCTTTCTCACCCTGGACCTGAATCTCTTGCGCGTCTTCGATGCGGTCATGACCGAGCAGAATCTGACGCGCGCTGCCGGCCGGCTGGCCATGACCCAGCCGGCGGTTTCCAATGCATTAAAGCGCTTGCGCGACTCGCTCGGCGATGAGCTGGTCATCCGCACCGCCCACGGCGTCAAGCCGACGCCGCGGGCCGAAACCCTTTGGCCTGCGGTACGCCGCGCGCTGGCCGAACTGGAAGATGCGGTGTCGCCCACCGTCTTTGATCCTTCGGAAGCCGACGATACCTTCCGCATGGCCATGTCCGACGGCTCGGCATCCTTGTGGCTGCCCAAGCTGGTGCGCATCATCGACAGGACCGCACCCGACGTCAAGATACGCATGGTGCCGCTCACCACGCGCGATCCGCGCGCGCAGCTGCTGCGCGGTGACATCGACCTGGCCATCGGTTTCTTCCCGGGCGTGGTGAATCAGCTCGCCACCATGCCGGATACGCCGGTGCGCCATGAACAGCTTTATTCCGGCCAGTATGTCTGCGTGTTGCGCAAGGGGCACCGACTGGAAAAGGAAAAGCTCACGGTCGACAATTATTGCGATGCCAGCCACCTGATGGTGAGTCCTTCGGGACGCGCGCGCGGACTGGTGGATGATGCCTTGGGTACTCTGGGCCGCGAGCGCCAGGTGCGCTTGACCGTGAACCAGTTCGCCACGGCCGGCAGGGTGGTGAACAATTCGGATTTGATCATGGTCATTCCGCATCACCTGATCGAAGCCACCGGCATGACGGAAACACTGGTAGTGAAAGCCCTGCCTTTCCCCATGCCCGACGTGAATGTGGACATGCTCTGGCACGAACGCGACAACCGTCGCGCCGCGCACAAGTGGCTGCGTCAGCAAATGTCGGAGATGACCAACAAGGCGCGCTTCGTGCCTATCCTGCCGGAATAAAGAGTCGCTAAAGCGCTGCATCAGCGCGAGCTACTGCCGAAACACCTGCCGTATCAGCGAATGCGGCAGGTGTTTTTTATTTAGGGATGTGACACACCGCACCGTACCGTGTGATTGCAAGCCACTGCGGCAAGCTGCTACGTGCAGTTTGTTCTCGCTGCCGGCGTCAATGTGAACCTGATCACCTTGTCCCGGTGAATCGTGCCGGCATCTGCCTGGGTTAACTCGCTTGATGAACTCGTTTCTACTGCGAGTGTCGAAAATGCATGTCACGCACGCTCGCATTGCGCATCGTTTTCGCCCTGGTGGCAGCATTGATCGTGCTGCTGGTCGTCATTGCACTGTTCGACTGGAATCGTGCCAAGCCCTGGCTGAATGCACGCATTTCTGACGCCACCAACCGTCCCTTTGCCATCAATGGCGATTTGTCGCTGCAATGGCAGCGCGGCGACGATCATCCTTCCGGCTGGAGCAGATGGATACCCTGGCCGCATTTGCAGGCCGAAGATATTCAGCTTGGCAATCCGCCGGGCCTGGAAGCCAAGGAACCGTTTGCGCAGGTCGCACAATTGCGATTTTCGCTGAATCCCTTTCCGCTTCTGACGCGCGATATTGTCATTCCCGGCATTTACCTGGACCAGGCCCGGTTGAACCTGGTGCGCACCAAGGATGAAAAAAATAACTGGACCCTGGGTTCGGACGATCCGAATAGCCGATCGGCGTGGGAAGTGCATATCGGCGATGTGCAATTTCATAATGGCGAAATCCACCTGTCGGATGCGCTGCAGGAGATCGATGCGACGGTCAACATCGATACCGTTCCCCCTGGGCCGGATACGACCTTTCGCACGCACTGGAGCGTGAGCGGACGCCTGCAAGGGGAAAAACTCAGCGGCAAGGGCAGGGCGGGCGCCTTGCTTGCGCTGCGCGACCAGCAAAACCCGTTTCCGCTGGAAGCCTCCCTGAAAGCCGGTGCCACCGCGCTGGCGATCGAGGGCAAGGTCACCGGCATTCCAAGCTTTGATGAAGCAGACCTGAAGCTCTCCTTGTCGGGCGACAGCATGGCCCACCTGTATCCCATCATCGGCATACTGCTGCCGCACACGCCAAAATTTTCCACGCGCGGGCAATTGCAGAAAGCCGGTTCCAGCTGGCGTTATCTGAACTTCAGCGGCAAGGTAGGCCAGAGCGACCTGGCGGGTGATCTCACGGTGCAACTGGACGGGCCTCGACCACGGCTGGAAGGACAACTGGTGTCCACTCAGCTGCGTTTTCAGGATCTGGGGCCGCTGGCCGGCGGCGGTGACAAGGAAAACCTTGCCAGCGACGACAAGACCGAAAAGCAGCCTAACGACAAGGTATTACCGGTGCGGGAGTTCGATACCGAAAAATGGCGCACGCTGGATGCCGATGTCCAGTTTCGCGCCAAACGCATCGTGCGCGAAGATGATTTGCCATTCGAGAACATGGTCACGCATCTGAAGCTGAACGATGGCTTATTGTCCTTATCGCCGCTTAATTTTGGCATGGCCGGAGGCAAGCTGACTTCCGAGGTCCGGCTCGATGGCAGGAAAAAGGAAATAGGCGCTGCCATCGACCTGTCGGCACGCGGGCTGAAGCTGAACGAACTTTTCCCGGGCGTAGAGGAAATGGATGCCAGCATAGGAGAGATGAGTGCGGACGCCAAACTTACCAGCCAGGGCAAGTCGGTTTCTGAAATGCTGGGTGCCTCCAGCGGCGAAGTCAAAGCGCTGGTCTCGGAAGGAACCATCAGCAAATTCCTGCTCGAAGCGGTGGGACTGAATATCGGCAGCCTCATTCTGACCAAGTTATTTGGCGACGAGCAGGTGCAATTGCACTGCATGGCGACCGATTTCGAAGTCAAGCAGGGCGTCATGCATAGCCGCGGTTTCATCGTCGACACCGAAGAAGCCATCATTCGCGCCGGCGGCGAGATCGATCTGGGTAAAGAGGAGTTAAATCTCAGTATTCACCCGGAAAACAAAAAGTTGCGCATCGTGTCGCTGCAATCGCCGATTTATGTACAAGGAAAGTTCGACGATCCGAAAATCGGCATCGATAAGCAGGCGATTACCCGAGCCGGCGGCGCAGTCATCCTGGGGCTCGCAGCGCCGGTTGCAGCGGCTTTATTGCCCCTGGTCGACCCAGGGGAAGGGGAAGAGGCCGATAGCGGCTGCCAGCGCCTTTTAAAGCACGCACAGACCGAACCCGAAGCGCCGGCAGCCAAGTCTTCCAGTAATTAATCCGGAACGGCAGTCTCGCACCAGCGTCTTACGATGTGAAATGCATAGCCGGCTGCGACCGCTTCGATGAATTTCATGAAATCCACCGGCGAGTCTTCATTGGCGCCATCGGAAATGGTACGCATGAGGGCAAACGGTATGCCGAATTCCTGGCAGACCTGGGCGACGGCGGCACCTTCCATCTCGACCGCCAGCAAGTCAGGCAAATCCTTTTGCAATTGCGCCCGGTGCTGGCTGCAGTTGATGAACTGGTCGCCGCTGGCAATCAGGCCGCTATGCAGGGCGGGTTGGTTAATCTGGAAGCTTTCACGGTCCTGGCCGTCTATGACCTGTTCCAGGTCCGTTTCGAAGAAATCCTGGATGGAACGCTTCAGTTTTGCCGTCATGGCCGGATCTGAGGGTAGAAACGATTGTCCCGTGAGAGGGACTTCAAAACGGGGAAAAAGCGGCGATGCATTCATGTCGTGTTGAACCAGCTGTTCCGCCACCACGATATCGCCCACCTTGACCTTGGCATCTACCGCTCCGGCGACCCCGGTAAACAGGATGTGGCTGACTCCGAAGTGCTCGATGAGCGTCGTAGCGGTAGTAGCGGCAGCCACCTTGCCGATACGGGACAGTACGCACACACATTCCTTTCCCCATAACTGCCCGGAAACATATTCGCGCTGGGCGCGGGTTTCTACCTGAGGGTGGGTGAAATGAGCAATCAGACCGGTCTGCTCTTGAGCCATGGCGCTGATCAAGCCAAGACGATAGGGACGTGTCAAAGAACTCATGGATAACAGGAATGTTTAAGCAGATTGAGTAGTTGAATAATTGAATAGTTATGGATAGTAGGAATGATTATTCATTGGTTTTCCTGTGAATAACCATGAAATCCTATTATTAATCAATAACTTAATGTAAGGATAATTATTGCGTAACCGAGTAAATTTATCAGGATGATTTCTGAATAATTAATGTCCTTGGCAGGATTTCCCCGATTGTCCCCTATTTATCCCGTTCTTATTCCCAATAATTCGTGGGGGCTTTGCAGAGATGTTTTTACAAGCAATTCTTCCAATTTTTTGTACTTTAAGCCTGTGTGAGTAATAAAGGTTTTTATAAGCTTGTTGATATATATAGATAGTAGTAGTTGTTTACATGCTCATTCTCCTGTGAATAAGTCGGAAACTTGTTTAAGAATCAGTAGCTTGGCGCATTCATAAAAGCTGTATAAATCCTGTAATAAAACAGGATGGATTCTGTATAAAAATTCACCCTACATGAATGCGAGAAGTTGTATACATCCTATCCTCAGCCTATCCCATTGGTTATGCACAGTTGCCATATGTATAATTAATTATCTTTTTTGTACTATTTTTTATTGTTTTAAAAAGGGAATACTTAACTTGAAACGCCTAATGGTGTTATTGACAATGTTGAGTTTTTACGTTTTTCAAAGAAATGGCAGGGCAGGAGGACAGTTTTCTGAAAAACATGGTTTGGAAATCAGAGAATACCGTTTTTTAAACGATGACAAATTTCTGTGAGAAACCTGTATTTCATTTGCCCGGCTTTCTTCTGCCAAGCTTTTTGACAGCCAGGGCTTAATACAATCCCTTACTCCTGTTTGCCATCTATTAATTCATTCTGGAAATGAGAGCGGGAATAGAAAGGCTTACAATGCAAGCTCTTAGACGAGCCGCATCATGACCTCTCTCATCCGCCATCTTTCTCTCCTCACTTTCTTGCACCTTTCATTTTCTTCAGCCTGCAACTGCCGGGGAAATTATGCTTGATCTCTGGATTCTTGGGCTGGCTGCATTTCTGGCGGGTGCAATCGATGCGGTAGTCGGCGGGGGTGGTTTGATTCAGTTACCGGCCTTGTTTTCGGTTATGCCTCAGACTCAGCCGGCTACGCTTTTAGGCACCAGCAAATTGGCAGGGGTGTGGGGTACCGGTGCTGCGGCGATCAGTTTTGCGCGCCGGGTGAAAGTGCAATGGAGTACCGCAGTGCCTGCGGCCGTGGCGGCATTTGTGCTGTCATTTGCCGGTGCTTTTACAGTCACCCATATTCCGCCGGATATGATGCGCAAGGCGCTTCCGTTCATCCTGATTGCGGTGGCGCTGTATACGCTGAAAAAGAAAAGTTTCGGCAAGCACCATGCTCCTCTCCATGCCGGCACACGCGAGAAAGTGCTGGCGGTAATGGTGGGGGGGAGTATCGGGTTTTATGATGGATTTTTTGGGCCGGGCACAGGGAGTTTTCTGGTATTCCTGTTTGTTCGGTTTTTTGGATTCGATTTTCTGGGAGCCTCTGCCGTTTCCAAGGTCGTCAACGTTGCCTGCAATGTTTCGGCCCTATTGTGGTTTGGTTATAGCGGGCATGTACTGATCCAGTTGGGCTTGTTGATGGCTGTCTGCAATATTGCCGGCTCCTTGATTGGTACTCGTATGGCCATCCGTCATGGAACGGATTTCGTCAGGCAAGTTTTCCTGGTGGTAGTAGGGCTGCTTATTCTAAAAACCGGTTATGACGCCTACCTGATGAATTAATGTTTCACGTGAAACATTAAGATTGCGGCAGAAGTGATGTTTCACGTGAAACAATATCTTCCATCAGTCACCCCGGGGTAGGAAAAGCCTTATAATCTCGCTTCACTCTTCACACTCGGCGATCCGAGGCGCGCCATGCTTTTTCCTCAAGAATTCGATGTCATTGTAGTGGGCGGCGGTCATGCCGGCACTGAAGCGGCGCTAGTTGCAGCGCGTATGGGGCAAAAAACCTTGCTGCTGACCCATAACATTGAAACCCTGGGGCAAATGTCCTGCAACCCCTCCATTGGCGGCATAGGAAAAGGGCACCTGGTCAAGGAAGTGGATGCGCTGGGCGGTGCAATGGCCCTGGCCACCGATCAGGCCGGTATCCAGTTCCGCATACTGAATTCTTCCAAAGGTCCGGCCGTGCGCGCCACCCGTGCACAGGCCGACCGCATTTTGTACAAGCACGCGATTCGTACCAAGTTGGAAAATCAGCCCAATCTCTGGATATTCCAGCAAGCGGTGGAAGACTTGATGGTGGAAGGGGAGCGCGTGGTTGGCGCCGTAACGCAAGTAGGCTTGCGTTTTCGCAGTCGTGCCGTGGTGCTGACGGCCGGGACTTTCCTGGACGGGAAAATCCACGTCGGCCTGAATAGTTATGCCGGCGGGCGTGCCGGCGATCCGCCTGCAGTTAGCCTGTCGGCCCGCCTGAAAGAATTGAAGCTGCCGCAAGGGCGCTTGAAAACCGGTACGCCGCCCCGTATCGATGGCCGTACCGTCGATTTCTCGGTGATGCAGCAGCAGGGGGGTGACCTGGATCCGATTCCGGTGTTTTCCGTGCTGGGTTCGGTGGACATGCATCCGCGCCAAGTGCCTTGCTGGATTACGCATACCAATCAGAAAACCCATGACATCATCCGCGGCGGGTTGGACCGCAGCCCCATGTACACCGGCGTGATTGAAGGGGTAGGGCCGCGCTATTGTCCTTCGGTCGAAGACAAGATCCATCGGTTTGCCGACAAGGAGTCGCACCAGATTTTCCTGGAACCGGAAGGCTTGACCACCAACGAGCTTTATCCCAATGGTATTTCCACCAGCCTGCCGTTCGATGTGCAACTGGCGCTGGTGCGATCCATTCACGGCATGGAAAACGCGCACATCCTGCGACCCGGTTATGCGATCGAATACGATTACTTCGATCCGCGTGCTCTCAAGGCGTCGCTGGAAACCAAGGCGATTCAAGGCTTGTTCTTTGCCGGGCAAATCAATGGCACTACCGGCTATGAAGAAGCCGCTGCCCAGGGATTGCTGGCGGGCATCAATGCCGTTCTTTTCAATCAGGGCAAAGAAGCTTGGGCACCACGTCGGGATGAAGCCTATCTCGGCGTGCTGGTCGATGACTTGATTACCCAGGGTGTGCTTGAGCCTTACCGCATGTTTACCAGCCGCGCGGAATATCGTCTCAGCCTGCGCGAGGACAATGCCGATATGCGCCTGACGGAAATCGGCCGCAAGCTGGGCTGCGTGGATGATGTGCAATGGGAAGCGTTCGAGCGCAAGCGCGAAGCCGTGGCGCGTGAGCTGCAGCGCTTGAAATCCACCTGGGTAAATCCTCGCAGCCTGCCGGAGAGCGAGGCGGAGCGGGTGCTGGGCAAGAGCATAGAGCGT
This sequence comes from Pseudomonadota bacterium, assembly GCA_023422955.1. Taxonomy (GTDB): domain Bacteria; phylum Pseudomonadota; class Gammaproteobacteria; order Burkholderiales; family Burkholderiaceae_D; genus JAEZLB01. Next base: position 9,485 of record JAFAGG010000106.1, read on the forward strand.
GAGTATGCGCTCACTGATCTGTTACGCCGCCCGAATGTACGGTATGACGAGCTGATGACTTTAAAGGGCGCGCAAGGCCAGCCTCTGGCAGGGCCGGGCGTAGAGGATGCAGCGGTCAAGGAGCAGGTGGAAATCCAGGTCAAGTATTCCGGCTACATCGACCGTCAAGCCAAGGAAGTGCAGCGCCACGATCATTATGAAAATCTGAAATTGCCGGCCGACCTGGATTACATGGGTGTTACCGCCTTGTCCTACGAAGTTCGCCACAAGCTGACCCAGCATAAGCCGGAAACGCTGGGCCAGGCGTCGCGCATTTCCGGCATAACGCCGGCGGCCATTTCCCTGTTGCTGGTGCATCTGAAAAAAGGCGGCTTCAAGGGCTTTGCTTCCGTACCGGCCGGCGCCGGCGGCGCACAGGATGCAGCTTGATCATGCGGGGTAATCGTGTCGTTGACCGTGCCGCACTGACCGCCAGCCTGCAGGCGGGCGCAGAGGCCTTGAGACTGGAACTGGATGAAGCGCAGATAAGCCGCCTGATCGATTATGTACTGCTGCTGCAGAAATGGAATGCAGTGTACAACCTGACTGCGATTCGCGATCCGCAGCAGATGCTCACCCATCACATCCTCGATTGCCTGGCAGCGATACCGGCGTTCAAAGGGGTGCAGCGGGTGCTGGACGTAGGGGCGGGCGGTGGCTTGCCGGGCATGGTCCTGGCGATCTGGGCGCAGCAGGCGCAAGCCGACATGCAGGTGGAGATGATCGACACCGTGCACAAGAAAACCGCTTTCCTGACCCAGGCCAAGGCCGAGCTGGGACTGAAAAATGTCGCCGTGCATACGATGCGGGTCGAACAATTGCAGGATGCGCAGGGATATGAGGTGATTACTTCGCGCGCCTTTGCGGATTTATCGGACTTTGTGCAATGGTCGTCGCATTTGCTGGCACCGGGCGGACGTTATATTGCGATGAAGGGCGTGGCGCCGGAAGATGAAGCGGCGCGCCTGCCTGCGGGCTGGCGCGTGACGGAAACGCGTGCCTTGCAGGTGCCGGGGCTGGAGGCGCAGCGCCATCTGGTTTTTGTTCAAAGGGAGCAGCCGGCCTGATGGCAGGATGCCCGCCGCCGACTCATTCGGGTTGCAGGCGGCGCGCAAGTCATTTCATTATTAGCGAGTACAACTAAAAGAAGATGGCCAAAATATTTTGTGTGGCGAATCAAAAGGGCGGGGTGGGCAAGACCACGACGGCAGTCAACCTGGCCGCCGGTCTGGCAAAGATAGAGCAGCGGGTTTTGCTGGTCGATCTCGATCCCCAGGGGAATGCCACCATGGGCGCCGGCATCAACAAGAGTGAATTGCCGGTGTCCGTGTACCAGGTGTTGCTCGGCATGGCGGACGTTCGCAACGCATGCCAGCGTTCCGAGACCGGCGGATTCGATGTATTGCCGGCCAATCGCGAACTGGCCGGTGCGGAAGTGGAAATGGTCGAGCTGGATAATCGCGAGAAGCGCTTGAAGGATGCGCTCGCCGAGGTGGATGAAGATTACGATTTCATCCTGATCGATTGTCCGCCCGCGCTGTCGATGCTGACCTTGAACGGTTTGTGTTCGGCACATGGCGTGATCATTCCGATGCAGTGCGAATACTATGCGCTGGAAGGGCTGTCCGACTTGGTCAATACCATCAAGAAGGTGCATGCCAATCTCAACCCGGAACTGAAAATCATCGGCCTATTGCGCGTGATGTTCGATCCGCGCATGTCGCTGTCGCAGCAGGTGTCGGCGCAGCTGGAAAAGCATTTCGGCGACAAGGTTTTCAAGACCATCATTCCGCGCAACGTGCGCCTGGCCGAAGCGCCTTCGTACGGCATGCCCGGCGTCGCCTTCGATCCCTCGTCCAAGGGGGCGCAGGCTTATATCGAATTCGGCGCCGAAATGGTGGAACGCATCAAGACATTGTAAGGAACGAAAGTGAACAAGAAACTGAAAGGATTGGGGCGCGGACTGGATGCTTTGCTGGGCGGCTCGGCCGACCTCGCCGAAAATGCTCCTGCGGTGGCCGGTGCGCCTTCTACTCTGCCTGTCACGGCGCTGAAGGCAGGCAAGTATCAGCCGCGCACGCGCATGGATGAAGGCGCGTTGAGCGAACTGGCGGCTTCCATCAAGGCCCAGGGCTTGCTGCAGCCGATACTGGTGCGTCCGGTTGAAGCGGCGGGCAAGGTGAAATACGAAATCATTGCCGGCGAACGGCGCTTTCGCGCAGCGCAACTGGCGGGCATGACTGACGTGCCGGTGGTGGTCAAGGAAGTCGATGACCAGGCCGCGGCGGCGATGGCGCTGATTGAAAACATGCAGCGCGAAGACCTGAATCCGCTGGAAGAAGCGCAGGGCATACAGCGGCTGATTTCCGAATTCAGCTTCACGCATGAACAGGCGGCGCAGGCGGTAGGGCGCTCGCGCAGCGCCGTTTCCAACCTGCTGCGCCTGATAAACCTGGCCAAGCCGGTGCAAACCATGCTGATGGCAGGCGATATCGACATGGGCCATGCGCGTGCCTTATTGGCCGTCGATGCCGCAACCCAGATCGCCCTGGCCAATGAGATTGTCGCCAGGCGCCTATCGGTGCGCGATGCGGAAAAGCTGGTGGCCCGTCATGTCCAGCAACAGGAAAGCCAGCGCAATGCGCCTGCCTCTGCGGCCCGCGAAAAGTCGGGCGACATCACGCGGCTGGAATCCGAGCTGTCCGATGCGCTGGCCACGCCGGTCAACATCAAGCTCAATGCCAAGAACAAGGGCCAACTGGTCATTGAATTCTCCAACCTGGATGCACTGGACGGCGTGATCGCGCGCCTGCTTCCCGCTTCCTGATCAGCTTCTGATCGTTTTCTCCCGTCTGTTTCAATCCTCGGCCGCCCCGTTTCGGGGCAGTGCCGACGCACGCCGCCATAAAAAAACTTATCTCTGTTATTCATTAAAAATAAGGCGTTACGCGCGTGCAAATGTTTGACTGGCCTTAAAGAAACGCCTTATAATCCCGGGGCTTTGAAGTGGTTGCCCGGCATGCCGGAATCCATAACAGCCCGCACCCGATCCTGGCCCTTGCGGGTTGCATAAATCCGGACTTTTATGCTGCGCCTTGTCCTTTTGCAACTTGTGGCCACTCTCGTTACAGGCGTTATCGCCGGTTCGGTTGCTGGAATCCACGCAATGTTTTCCGCCCTCTTAGGAGGGCTTTGCTGTGTTATTCCCAACGGCCTGTTTGCGTTGCGATTGACAACGGAAGCGCGGCGATCCCAAGGCATAAGCCCGATGACTTTCTTCATCGGAGAGTTTTTGAAGATTGCAATGACCATTGCCATGTTGGCTGCAGTGGTCTGGTTATACCGCGACTTGAGCTGGCCGGCACTGATTGCCGGGTTCGTCGTGGCGCTAAAAAGTTACATAATCTTACTGATACGGCACTGACATGGCATCTACCGCAGACGGCGCACTCACCGCACCCGCATACATCACCCATCACCTGGGTCACCTTGCAAACGGTTATCAGAACGCAGTGGTCGATTTTTCGATCATTAACTTCGATACGGTTTTCTGGTCCGTATTTGCTGGCGTGATCGGCTGCTTTTTCATGTACAAGGCCGCTCGCAAGGCAACGTCCGGTGTGCCGGGCCGCTTCCAGGCGCTGGTCGAAATCGTGGTCGAGATGGTGGAAGAGCAATCGAAATCCATCGTGCACGGCAACCGCACCTTTATCGCTCCCGTCGCCCTGACCGTTTTCGTCTGGGTCGCACTGATGAATGCCCTGGACTTGCTGCCGGTCGACCTGTTTGGCCAGGCTTTCGCTTATCTGGGCATTGAACATATTTTCCCGTATCACCGCGTCGTACCGACCGCCGATTTGAACGGTACGCTGGGTATCGCCCTGGGCGTGCTGGCGCTGGTTTTCTACTACAACATCAAGATCAAGGGGCTGGGTGGCTGGATCAACGAATGGTTTGCCGCTCCGTTCGGCCCGTGGATGGCGCCGTTCAATCTCCTCTTGAATCTCATTGAATATGTAGCCCGTACCGTATCGCTCGCAATGCGACTCTGGGGCAACATGTATGCAGGCGAACTGATCTTCTTGCTGATCGCTCTGTTGGGCTCAATGGCTACCGTATTCGGTTTTGTTGGGCACGTCATCGCCGGTTCTATATGGGCAATTTTCCACATCCTGATTATCTTGCTGCAGGCATTCATTTTCATGATGTTGACGCTTGTGTATATCGGACAGGCACACGAGGCTCACTAAGAGCATCTGAAAAAATGATCGTTAAAGCGTAGCGCGACTCACAAACGCTACGCTTCATTTTGGAAGACGCTCCTGGACTTCGGTATTAGCAGCACCGTTTTTGGTTTCTGATTTTTTGTTTTCAACTTTAACTTTGAGGGAATTGTCATGTCTGACATCGCATTTGTAGCTTTGGCTTGCGGCTTTATCATCGGTCTGGGCGCTATCGGCGCTTCTATCGGTATCGCTATCATGGGCGGCAAGTATCTGGAAGCTTCGGCTCGCCAGCCTGAGCTGATGAACTCCTTGCAAACCAAGATGTTCGTTCTGGCCGGTCTGATCGACGCGGCATTCCTGATCGGTGTCGGTGTTGCTCTGCTGTTCGCATTCGCAAACCCCTTCGTTGCTGGTTAATTCAGCGTAGCCGATTCTCAATTGCCGAACCCCTTGGTTCGGCACTCGTTATTCTGAGAAGGAAAACGCCATGAACTTAAATGCAACTTTGTTTGCGCAGTTCGTGGTCTTCTTCATCCTGTGCGGGTTCACGATGAAATTCGTGTGGCCGCCACTGATGAAAGCGCTCGACGAGCGTGCCCAGAAGATCACGGAAGGCCTGGCCGCTGCCGACCGTAGCAAGGCAGAAATGGCCGCTGCCGAAAAACGCATCCAGTCTGAAATGTCTGCTGCGCGTGACGAAAGCCAAAAGCGCATCGCCGATGCTGAAAAGCGCGCGCAAGCCATCGTTGAAGAAGCCAAGGCAACTGCTGCTGCAGAAGCCGTCCGCATCATCGACGCTGCCAAAGCCGACGCTGAACAGCAAGTGACGCGTGCACGGGATCAATTGCGTGACCAAGTCGCGACCATCGCGATCAAGGGCGCAGAGCAGATTCTGAAGCGCGAAGTGAATCCGGCTATCCACGCCGATTTGTTGAACCAATTGAAGGCAGAGCTGTAATCATGGCTGAACTCGCAACGATTGCCCGCCCTTATGCACAGGCGCTGTACCGGGTAGCCAAGTCTGGCGATGTATCGGCTTGGTCTGGTCTGGTTTCCGAAATGGCACAAGTTGCGGCACATCCTGAACTGCAGGCGCTGGCCAGCAATCCAAAGGTGTCGGACCAGCAGTTGGCCGACCTCTTGCTGGCCGCGCTCAAATCTCCGGTTCCTGCCGAAGCCCGGAACTTCATCGCTATGCTGGTTGACAACAACCGCGTAGCGTCGTTGCCGGAAATCGCAGTGCAGTTTGATGAACTGAAGAATGCGGATGCAGGCGCTGCCGATGCCGAAATCATCAGCGCATTCGAACTCACCGATGCGCAGTTGAAAGACTTGGTTGCCACTCTGGAAAAGAAATTCGGCCGCAAGCTGAATCCTTCCGCTGTCACCGTAGACAATTCACTGATTGGCGGTGTGCGCGTAGTGGTCGGCGATGAAGTGTTCGACACGTCCGTGCGCGCCAAGCTGCAAAAGATGCATGTCGCTTTAACTGCCTGAGCCCCGGCGCTCGGTAGCATGAGCCCTCAAGCGTAAGCAAAATTTTTAGGAGTTAGTATGCAACTCAACCCGTCTGAAATCAGCGAACTGATCCAGAGCCGGATAAAAGGGCTCGGCGAAAGCGCTGAGATTCGCAACCAAGGCACGGTCATTTCGGTGACCGACGGCATCTGCCGCGTGCATGGTCTGTCCGACGCAATGCAAGGTGAAATGCTGGAATTCCCGGGCAACACCTTCGGTCTGGCACTGAACCTGGAACGTGATTCCGTGGGCGTCGTTATCCTGGGCGACTACGAGCACATTTCCGAAGGCGATACCGTCAAGACGACCGGCCGCGTGCTGGAAGTGCCGGTTGGCCCGGAACTGCGTGGCCGCGTGGTCAACTCGCTGGGTCAGCCCATCGACGGTAAAGGCCCGATCGATGCCAAGCTGAGCTCGCCGATCGAAAAGATCGCTCCCGGCGTTATTGCCCGTCAATCCGTTTCCCAACCGATGCAAACCGGTATCAAGGCTATCGACGCCATGGTGCCTATCGGTCGCGGTCAGCGTGAATTGATCATTGGTGACCGTCAAACCGGTAAATCTACCGTTGCCATCGACGCGATCATCAATCAAAAAGGCCAGAACATGACGTGTATCTACGTCGCGATCGGCCAAAAAGCATCGACCATCAAAAACATCGTGCGCGCTCTGGAAGAGCACGGCGCGATGGAATACACGATCGTTGTTGCCGCTTCCGCTTCCGAATCCGCCGCGATGCAATACATCTCGGCTTACTCCGGTTGCGCAATGGGCGAATACTTCCGTGATCGCGGTGAAGACGCGCTGATCGTTTATGACGATCTGTCCAAACAAGCTGTGGCTTACCGTCAGGTATCCCTGCTGTTGCGCCGTCCACCAGGCCGTGAAGCATTCCCTGGCGACGTGTTCTATCTCCACAGCCGTCTGCTGGAACGCGCAGCTCGCGTGAACCCGGATTACGTTGAAGCATTCACCAAGGGTGAAGTCAAAGGTAAAACCGGTTCCCTGACCGCCTTGCCTATCATCGAAACCCAAGCCGGTGACGTGTCCGCATTCGTTCCGACCAACGTGATTTCGATTACCGACGGCCAGATCTTCCTGGAAACCTCGCTGTTCAACTCGGGTATCCGTCCTGCGATTAACGCCGGTATCTCGGTGTCTCGTGTTGGTGGCGCTGCGCAGACCAAGGTTATCAAGAACCTGTCCGGCGGTATCCGTACCGACTTGGCGCAGTATCGTGAACTGGCTGCGTTCGCGCAGTTCGCTTCCGACCTGGACGACGCAACCCGCCGCCAGTTGGACCGCGGTGCACGCGTGACCGAGTTGCTGAAACAGCTGCAATACTCGCCGCTGTCGATTTCGCTGATGGCCGTATCGCTGTTCGCAGTGAACAAGGGTTATCTGGACGACCTCGAAGTCAAACGCGTACTGCCGTTCGAAGCCGGTCTGCATAACTTCATGAAGAGCAGCCATGCTGCGCTGCTGCAGAAGATCGAAGACACCAAGGCGCTCGACAAGGACGACGAGGCACAACTGGCGGCTGCGATTGCAGACTTCAAGAAGTCGTTTTAAGCCGAAGCTGAAGGGGTACTACTCATGGCAGTAGGTAAAGAGATACGCGGCAAGATCAAGAGCGTAGAAAGTACGAAGAAAATCACCAAGGCGATGGAAATGGTCGCTGCATCCAAACTGCGCAAGGCGCAGGACCGGATGCAGTCCGCCCGTCCCTACAGTGACAAGATTCGTACCATCGCTTCCAATCTTGCCCAGGCGAATCCGGAATACACGCATCCGTTCCTGGTGAAGCAGGAGAGCGCGAAGAAGGTGGGCCTGATCGTCATCACGACCGATAAGGGTCTGTGCGGCGGCATGAATACTAACTCGCTGCGTGCCGTGACCAATAAGCTGCGCGAACTGGAAGCTCAGGGCATCAGCGCAGACGTGGTCGCCATCGGCAACAAGGGCGCTTCGTTCCTGAACCGCCTTGGCGCACGTGTGGTATCGCAGGCCGTGCAACTGGGCGATACGCCGCACCTGGAAAGACTGATCGGACCTGTCAAGGTGCTGCTCGACGCTTACCAGGAAGGCAAGCTCGACGCCGTGTACGTGGTGTACACCAAGTTCATCAACACCATGAAGCAGGTCGCAACACTGGACCAGCTTCTGCCGCTCGCCGCCGATCATCTGCAAGTGCAGGAAGGCGTGCATCAATGGGATTACATTTATGAGCCCGATGCACAAAGCGTGATTGATGAACTGCTGGTTCGCTATATCGAGGCGCTGATTTATCAGTCAGTCGCTGAAAACATGGCGTCCGAGCAATCGGCTCGCATGGTCGCGATGAAGGCCGCTTCGGATAACGCAGGCACACTGATCTCCGAACTGAAGCTGGTGTACAACAAGACCCGCCAGGCTGCGATCACCAAGGAGCTGTCTGAAATCGTATCCGGTGCGGCTGCGGTGTAAAGATGGCAGGACAGGTTTGCGGCAGGTGCTGCGAACCGTCCCGAACGGATTATTGAATTAAATTTTTATATTGAAGGAACGAAAATGGCTGATGGCAAAATCGTTCAGTGTATCGGCGCCGTGGTGGACGTTGAGTTTCCGCGCAACGCAATTCCCAAGGTATACGATGCGTTGAAAATGGAAGGCTCCGCACTGACCCTCGAAGTGCAGCAGCAGCTGGGCGACGGCGTAGTCCGTACCATTGCGCTGGGCTCCTCCGAAGGTCTGCGTCGCGGCATGATGGTGCAAAATACGCGTGCACCGATCACCGTACCGGTTGGCCATGCAACACTGGGCCGCATCATGGACGTGCTGGGCAACCCGATCGACGAACGTGGTCCGGTCGATCAGACCCACACCGCATCGATCCACCGTAAAGCGCCGGCTTACGACGAACTGTCCCCCTCCACCGAACTGCTGGAAACCGGCATCAAGGTTATTGACCTGGTTTGCCCGTTCGCCAAAGGCGGCAAGGTTGGTCTGTTCGGCGGTGCAGGCGTGGGCAAGACCGTGAACATGATGGAACTGATTAACAACATCGCTAAAGCTCACTCGGGTCTGTCCGTGTTTGCCGGCGTGGGTGAGCGTACTCGTGAAGGTAACGACTTCTATCACGAGATGGCTGACTCCAAGGTGGTTGATCTGGAAAACCTCAGCAACTCCAAGGTTGCGATGGTCTACGGTCAGATGAACGAACCGCCGGGTAACCGTCTGCGCGTGGCGCTGACCGGTCTGTCGATTGCCGAATCCTTCCGTGACGAAGGCCGTGACGTGCTGTTCTTCGTCGATAACATCTACCGTTACACGCTGGCCGGTACCGAAGTGTCCGCACTGCTGGGCCGTATGCCTTCCGCGGTGGGTTATCAGCCGACGCTGGCCGAAGAAATGGGCCGCCTGCAAGAGCGTATTACCTCGACCAAGACCGGTTCGATCACCTCGATCCAGGCCGTGTACGTCCCTGCGGATGACTTGACCGACCCGTCTCCTGCTACGACCTTTGCTCACTTGGACTCCACCGTGGTTCTGTCGCGTGACATCGCGGCTCTCGGTATCTACCCCGCCGTGGATCCGCTGGACTCGACCTCGCGTCAGCTGGACCCGAACGTGGTCGGTGCAGATCACTACGAGACCGCCCGCGCGGTTCAGGGTACGCTGCA
>JAFAGG010000109.1 GCA_023422955.1 Pseudomonadota bacterium
CCCTTCTTCAGATACTGGCCAGCGATTTCAGCCAGCTTGCCAAAGAAGGTGATACGGTGCCATTCCGTGTTTTCCTTTTTCTCGCCGCTGGCCTTGTCGCGCCAGGTGTCGGTGGTCGCCACGTTGATTGTCGTCAGCGCTTCGCCTGACGGCATGTAGCGGGTTTCCGGATCGCGTCCGAGGTTGCCGACGATGATGACTTTATTAACTGATGCCATTCCAATTCTCCTCTTACACCGCTGCGGCCTGCGGCAAGGCGCCGCGACGCGGCAGGTTTTTCATATTGATCGCAATTATAAGCCAGGCAACCGCCAGCACACTGCCCAGCGCAAATACCGATGACGGTCCGACATGCTGCGCCAGCCATCCTCCGATAGCGCCGCCGCAGAACAAGCCTGCCGCCTGCAAAGTGTTATACACCCCCAACGCGGTTCCGCGTGCTGAAGTCGGCGCAATTCTTGACACCAGCGAAGGCTGGGTCGCTTCCAGGATATTGAAAGCGACAAAAAATCCCAGCAGCAGCACAACGAAGGCAGCCAGCGATGCAGCGGAGTCGTCGCTCGCCAGCCAGAAGCCGGTCTGCACTACCAGCAGCAAGGCAACCGCCGCTACAAAAACATTCTTCATTTTTCCGCGCTTCTCGCCGATGAAAACCGGCGGCAGCATCAGCAGGAAGGAAGCCAGCACAACCGGAAGATACACTTTCCAGTGGCTGGGCAAAGGCAAGCCCGCCGAATCGACCAGCATGGAAGGCACCACCACGAACATGGCCATCTGAATCATGTGCAGCGCAAACACGCCGAAATTCAGGCGCATCAATTCCTTGTTGCCCAAGACTTCCTTAAACGGCACGCGCGTCACCGGCACCACCGGCGCATCCGGTACGGCATACAGGACAATCACAATCGCCGTCAGCGAAAGTAGGCCTATCAGGGTGAACATGCCATCCATGCCTATCGCCTGGTACATCAGGGGCGCCAGCACCAGCGAGGCGGCGAAGGTCAGACCGATCGAGGCTCCCACCATCGCCATGGCCTTGGTGCGGTGCTCGTCGCGCGTGCTATCCGCAATCAGGGCAGTAACGGCCGCCGATATGGCACCCGCGCCCTGTATCGCACGGCCGATGATGACCCAGTAAATATCATCGGCGACGGCCGCGACGAAAGAACCGATGGCGAACAGGATCAGGCCGATGACGATGATGCGCTTGCGCCCGAACTTGTCGGACGCTATGCCGAACGGCAATTGCCCGAAGGATTGGGTCAAACCATAAATGCCCAGCGCCAAGCCTACCAGGGCGGTGTTATCGCCGCCGGGCAAAGAAATTGCATGAACCGAAAACACCGGCAGAATCAGGAACAAGCCCAGCATGCGCAAGGCGAATACCGAGGCCAGCGAGACGCTCGCCCGGATTTCGGTACGTGTCATACCGCTGCTTGGCGAATTTTCAATATTGGAAGACATATAAGACAAGAAAAGCGGGTTAAACCGCACGTACAGCGAGCTTCAAAACCCGCTATAGTAGCAGGTTGGCCGTTCCCACTCGTTGCCTGTCTTCCAGAAAAAGGCCGGCACTGAATCTTATCTTCACGTAGACCTACCCCCATCCATGGAAGAAATTCGCATACGCGGTGCCCGCACGCACAATCTGAAGAACATCAATCTCGATATTCCTCGCAATCAGCTGGTCATCATCACCGGCCTTTCCGGCTCGGGAAAATCCTCGCTGGCATTCGATACGCTCTATGCGGAAGGGCAGCGTCGCTACGTGGAATCGCTGTCGGCCTATGCGCGGCAATTCCTGCAATTGATGGAAAAGCCCGATGTCGATTTGATCGAAGGCTTGTCGCCGGCGATCTCCATCGAGCAGAAAGCGACTTCGCACAATCCGCGCTCAACGGTGGGCACCGTCACCGAAATCCATGACTACCTGCGCCTGCTGTATGCACGCGTGGGCACGCCCTACTGCCCCGAGCATCCGGAGAAACCGCTGGCGGCCCAATCGGTATCGCAAATGGTAGACGCCGCGCTGGCCTTGCCTGAAGACACCCGGCTGATGATCCTGGCGCCCGTGGTGGGCAACCGCAAGGGCGAGCACGTGGAATTGTTCGAGCAGATGCAGGCGCAGGGTTTCATACGCTTTCGCATCCAGAGCGGTACTGCCGACGCCAAGGTGTATGACGTCGACGAATTGCCGCAACTGAAGAAAAATGAAAAGCACACTATCGATGTAGTCATCGATCGCGTGAAGGTCAAGGCCGACATCAAGCAGCGCCTGGCGGAAAGCTTCGAAACCGCACTGCGCCTAGCAGAGGGCCGCGCAATCGCGCTGGAAATGGATAGCGGCACCGAGCACCTGTATTCCAACAAGTTCGCCTGCCCGGTGTGCGGTTATTCGCTGCGCGAACTGGAACCGCGCCTGTTCTCCTTCAACAATCCCATGGGCGCCTGCCCCGAGTGCGACGGCCTGGGACACATCGAGTTCTTCGACCCCAAGCGCATCGTCGCCTTCCCGAATCTGTCGCTGTCGTCCGGTGCGATCAAGGGCTGGGACCGGCGCAACCAGTTCTATTTCCAGATGCTGTCGAACCTGGCGGCCTATTACGATTTCGAACTGGATGTGCCATTCGAAAAACTGCCGGAAAAAATTCAGCAAGTAATCCTGTTCGGCTCCGGCAAGCAGGCCGTGCCCTTCACGTACATCAACGAGCGCGGCCGCACGGTCGTGCGCGAACATGCGTTCGAAGGCATCGTCAACAATTTCCAGCGCCGCTATCGTGAAACGGATTCGATGGCAGTGCGCGAAGAGCTCGCCAAGCATATCAACATGAAGCCTTGCCCCTGCTGCGAAGGCACGCGCCTGCGCGTGGAAGCACGCAATGTGCGTATCGGCAACGGCAAGCAGCAGCGCGCCATTTATGAAATCTCGGGCACGCCGCTGCGCGATACGCTGGATTTTTTCCAGAACCTCAAACTCAAGGGCTCGAAGAGAGAAATTGCCGACCGCATCATCAAGGAAATCGTGTCGCGCCTGCAGTTTCTGAACAATGTCGGACTGGATTACCTGTCGCTGGAACGCAGCGCCGACACCTTGTCCGGCGGCGAAGCGCAGCGTATCCGGCTGGCGTCTCAGATCGGCTCGGGACTTACCGGCGTGATGTATGTGCTGGACGAACCCTCCATCGGCCTGCATCAGCGCGACAACGACAGGCTGATCGATACGCTCAAGCACCTGCGCGACATCGGCAACACGGTGCTGGTGGTGGAGCATGACGAAGATGCGATTCGCGCTGCGGATTTCGTGATCGACATGGGCATAGGCGCCGGCGTACACGGCGGCGAAGTGATTGCAATGGGTTCGCTGAAAGACGTGCTCAAGACCAAGAAATCGCTGACCGCGCAGTACCTGAACGGCTCGCTCAAAATTGAAGTGCCCAAGCACCGCACGCCGGCCGATCTCGACAAGCAACTGGTGATCGAAGGCGCCACCGGCAACAACCTGAAGAACGTGACATTCAGCTTGCCGGTCGGCTTGCTGACCTGCGTAACCGGCGTGTCCGGCTCGGGCAAATCGACGCTGGTGAACGATACCTTGCATCACGCCATGTCGCGCCATCTGTACGGCTCGCAGGCGGAACCGGCACCGCATGAATCGATATCCGGGCTGGAGCATTTCGACAAGGTGATTGCAGTGGACCAGGCGCCGATCGGCCGCACGCCGCGCTCCAACCCCGCCACTTATACCGGCGTGTTCACGCCAATACGCGAACTGTTTTCCACCGTGCCGACCGCGAAAGAGCGTGGCTACAGCGCCGGACGTTTCTCCTTCAACGTGAAAGGCGGGCGTTGCGAATCCTGTCAGGGCGATGGCGTGCTGAAGGTGGAGATGCACTTCCTGCCGGACGTGTATGTGCCTTGCGATGTCTGCCACGGTGCGCGCTACAACCGCGAAACGCTGGAAGTCCAGTACAAGGGCAAGAGCATCGCCGAGATACTGGCCATGACGGTGGAAGAAGCGCATGAATTCTTCAAGCCGGTTCCCATCATTGCACGCAAGCTGCAAACGCTGCTGGATGTGGGCCTGGGTTATATCCGCCTGGGCCAGAGCGCAACCACGCTGTCGGGCGGCGAAGCGCAGCGCGTGAAGCTGTCGCTGGAACTGTCCAAGCGCGATACCGGTCGCACGCTGTACATCCTGGACGAGCCGACCACCGGCCTGCATTTCCATGACATCAACCTGCTGCTGAAAGTGATTCATCGCCTGCGCGATCAGGGCAATACGGTGGTGATCATTGAGCACAACCTGGATGTGATCAAGACGGCCGACTGGCTGATCGACCTGGGTCCGGAAGGCGGCGCGGGCGGCGGAGAAATCATTGGCGTGGGTACACCGGAAGAACTGGCGAAGAATCCGCGCAGCTTTACTGGCAAGTATCTGGCACCGATACTCGCGAAGAAATAATCTCCCTCGGCACAGCACTGCTCTTTGGTTTCCCATGAAGAGCGGTGTTGTGCCATGCAGTGAGAGCAGCGAGGTCAGCGCAATCAAGGAGTGGGCAATGAGCAGACATCTCTACATCGAAGGCCGGGTGCAAGGCGTCGGCTACCGCGCCTCGTTTGCCGCGCTGGCAAACAGCCTGGGATTATCCGGCTGGGTGCGCAATCGGCGGGATGGCGCGGTAGAAGCGCTTGTCAGCGGCCCCGATGAAGCGCTGGAACGTCTGCTGACCTGGGCGCATCAGGGGCCGCCTGCAGCGCAGGTTAGCCGCATCAGCGTGACGGATAGCAGCGATGACGGCCTTCCGGCACGCGTGGAAATCCGGCCGACTGCCTGAACTCAGCCACGCGGCAAACCCAGCCACAACCCTATCGGCACGAACAAAAAGGCTGCGAGATTGCCCAGCAGGACTATCGAGGCTACCTTGTCCGGTTCTTGCCGATAGCGCTCGGCCATCATGAAGCAAAAGACGGCGGGCGGAAGCGAGGCGAACAGATACATTTGTCCGCGCTGCATTTCCGTCAGCGCCAGCCCCTGATCCAGCAGGGCCGCCACGATCAGCCCGGTCACGGGACACACGACTGCCCCCACCAGACCGATGCGCCAGCTGTGGAATTCTATTTCCAGCATGCGCACGCCCAGGGCAAACAGCATCAGCGGTATGCAGGCTTCTCCCAGCATGCTCATGCCGTGAAACAGCGGCTGCGGAATGACGATGCCCAGCACGGAGAAGCCGACGCCAATCAGCATCGCCAGCATCATGGGGCTGCGCATGAATTGCAGGAAGGGAGTTTTGGTGTCGCTGCGACCGCTTTCCAGGATTTTTACGCCGGCAGAAAAATACACCAGGTTGCAGGCCATGAAGAGCGCGACTGCCGCCGACAATCCGGTCGGACCGAAAGCCAGCGCCGCCAGCGGCAAACCCATGTTGCCGCAATTGTTGTACATCATCGGCGGCACGAAACTGCGCACATCGTAGCCCAGCGCCTTTGCCACCGGCCAGGCCAGCAGGCCCGATCCAAGCGAAATGAGGATGCCGGCGATTATCAGGTCGGCATTATGGGCGAGATCGAAATCCTTGGCCGCCAGCGCAGTGAAAACCAGCAAGGGACAGAGGATGTCCATGCTGACGCGATTGACGGTCGTCATGTCTGCCGTCACTGCGGCGCCGCGCAGGCGCCCGTACGCGTAGCCGATGCCGACGATGGCAAATACCGGCAGGATGATATCGGCAATACGCCCTATCATCTCCATGATCAGGGAGCAGGACGCGGGAAGCTGTAACGCTCCAGGAACCCGCAGCCGTACAACGGCAGCGCCGAGGGAATACGGTAGTACTCCTGCATGATCTTGGCCAGCACATTCGCGCGATAGGCGGCGTAGTTGAAGTTTTCCCCATCGGCCACCCAGTAGGTCACGCCTGCCACGTCGAAGGTGCTGATCGTCACGTTATCCAGGTAAGGCGCATAGGTCTCGGCTTCCAGTGCATAGCGGCTGAAAATGCGCACCGGCTTGCCTGAATACTGGCGGAAATCGACCTCCACGTCATCCTGGCGGGCGTGGAATTTACCCTCTCCGAATACCGGCAGATAAGACTGGGCATGATAGGAAAGCAGCGAGGCCGGCGTATAGGCGGTAGCCATGATCACCCCTTCCTGCGGCAGGTCGCGCTTCAGCGCGGCGACGATTTCACCGGTGTTCTTGTGAAACACGATGTCGTCGTGGAACTTGCTGCCTTCCCACACCGAGACCGGCAACAGGATGATGGCTGCCAGCGCAAGGAAATGAGGAACGGAGAACCACACGGTCCAGCGCAGGTATTTTTTCAGTTCCTGCGGATGCGCGAACACGCCGTAGAAAAGGTACACGAAGGGTATAAAACTCAGCACCCAGTGCAGGCCTATGGTCTTTCTGGTCGACAGGATCAGGAACAGCGCAAACGGAACCAGGAACAGTGCGACGATAGGGCCATATTGCTTGAAGGCGTTGCCGGAACGGACCAGCCTGACGAACACCCAGGGCGTGACCAGATAGATCAGCATGGCCAGATAACCGGCGAATGTCTTGACCGACCAGGCGGCATCCTCATGGCGGTTCACGAGGTTGAACATCACGTTGCTCCAGCAATGCGTGATGTTATAGGCCACATTGACTGCTGCGAAAGGCAGGGCACAGGCAGCGATGATGAAAAGCGGCAGCCATCCTTTGCGGCTGCGTACCAGGTAGACAAAGTAGGCGATGGCGAGCAGGCCGGCAAAATACTTGGACAACAGCGCCAGGCCGAGGAAGACGCCGCTGGCGGCGAACCATGCCAGACGGCCGCTCATGTGAGCGCGAATGAAGCAGTAGCCGGACCAGAACACAAAGAAAATCAGCGGCGTGTCGGTCGTAACGACATTCAATCCCCAAGTGAAAGGCAAGGCCAGGAACAGTGCTCCCAGCCAGTAGGGAGCCGCCGGCTGCGTCGTCGCCAGGCGGCGCAGCAAATCCACCATGCCCAGCGCAATCACGCTCCACAGCAGCACGGTGCCGAAACGTAGCGACAAAGGATGACTGGAAATCTGGTTCAACCCGTACAGCATCCAGCCGACCATGGGCGGATGATCGGAATAACCCCAGTCCGGATATACGCCCCACTGGTAGAAAAAGGCTTCATCGCCGGTAAACGGAAAGGCGGCGGCCAGCCAGAGCTTGAGCAGCAGCGTCAGCCCGAAAGTCCAGATGAATACCCTTTTTGCGTAGTTAGGATCCACCGCAAAAACGACGGGGGGCATACCCTTTGTACTCATTTACAATTCCTCACTCAATGCTTGATGGCCAGCAGTAGCACGCCGATGATGATGAAGGCCGCGCCGAAAAGCTTGGCAAGACTGAGACTTTCCTGCAGCAGGAATATGCCGGCCAGCGTGGTCAGCAGTATGCCCAGCGCCGTGAGAGGATAGGCCACGCTGACTTCCAGCTTGCCCAGCACCATCAGCCACAATCCCGCGCTCAATCCAAAGCAGGTCATGCCGCCCCAGATCAGCGGGCTGGTCAAGGCCAGGCCATAAACCGATGCAAAGCCTCCCTGCATCGCCTGCTGTATCGCGGGGGAAGACATGCCCATCTTCAGCAATACCTGCGCCAGCGCGGTCAGGCAAACGCAAAAGAGGGCAAGAGAAAAAGCGAGGGCTTGGCTCATAGGCTCCACTCGAGAGAAGCGGCGACGATAATGCATGCGAGCAGAATTCCCGCCGCCCAGCTCTTGGCATCGGTAATGGCGAACTGCACCGGATCATCATGAATTTCCATGCGCGACACCTTGATCCACAAGCGCATCAGCCATATCAATACCACCGGCAACACCCACCACAGCAGGTCTGCGCTCGGATACAGCGTATCGCCCGCCTGACTGTCGATGTAAAGCGCCAGCACCATCACCGCCATGAAACCGCTGGAAATGCCCATGGAAATCAGATAAGGCAAATCCGTATTGCGATAGCCGCGTCCTTTCACCGACGTGCGCCCCGCTTCATTCATGAATTCAAGCTCGGCGCAGCGCTTGACCAGCGCCAGGCTCAGGAACATGAACAGCGATACCGCCAGCAGCCAGTTGGAAATTTCCACATGGGCCGCCAGGCCGCCGGCGAGAATGCGGTAGGTGTAAAGGAAGGCCAGCACCATCACATCGATGAACGGCAACTGCTTGAGCCTGGCTGAATAAGTCAGGGTGATGACGATATACAGCAGCAGGAATTGCATGAAGGCGAAAGATACTTGCCAGGCCAGCCAGAGCGACAAGGGCAGCAGCAGCACAATCAGGGCCATGCCGTTCGGAATGCTCAAGGTCAGCGCTGCGAAAGGCCGCTTGCGCTTGCGCTGGTGGGCACGGTCGGATGCCAGATCGAGCAGGTCATTGATGACGTAAGTTGCCGAAGCGCACAGCCCGAGCGCGACGAATCCCAGGAAAGTTGCCAGCCACTTGTCAGCCGACAGTTCGTGCGCAGCCATCAAGGGCAGGAACAGCAGCAGGTTCTTGGCCCATTGATGCAGCCGCAAGGCGCGGGCGACATGCCTGACCTGAAACGGACGCCCCGGCAACACCAGCGCGGCTTCGCCAATCTTGGCAACACCGGCAATCACCGGCCGGGTGGCGTTGACCACGATCATTTCATCGGCCTTCTGCCATACCGCCAGATCGGCCATATCATTGCCGGCGTACGCAAAACGGCCATTGCCGGCATGCTGTTCGATGGCCCGCAGCTTGGCGCCGGATTTGAGATTGTGCTCATCATCGCTGGCCACCACATCGCTGAACAGGCCGAGATGGTCGGCCACTTTCTGGACCAGGATTTTGTGCGATGCGCTTGCCAGAATCAGCGGTCTACCGATCGCATGCTGCTGCTGCAAAAAGGCCAGGAAAGGTTCGTTGTACGGCAGCAGCGATACATCCAGATTCACGCGCCGCGCAATTTCGCCCTTGAGGTGACTGCGTCCGCGCAGCAGCCACACCACACACAGAAAAACATAGAGCGGATTTTTCTTGAGCAGCAATAGAAAGGTCTCGAACAGCAAATCGCTGTACGTCAAGGTCCCATCCACATCGATATAGAGTGGCGGCATGGCCGTCTTGTCGGAAGCTGCGCTCACGTCCCGCCTACTCCTGCCGGAAGCGGCCGCTGGAGGTGTTGCCCATGATTGATTTTGCGGCCTGCTGCGCTAGCCATTTGCGCTTCCTTGTATAGGTGGCGGAACCGGTCCGCTGATTTATTCTTCGCCAAGAAATAGGCCTCTGCCAGCCCGGAATGACCGGGACAGTCGCTATTCTGATGAAAGCAGTCTTAATTGGCAATTCCGCCATCGACAAGATGAGGAAACCCGGCCCTGTGTTTGGCAGCGCCGGGGGGAAATGCAACAGTTCGCTTATTTGGAAAGGCTGGGCGAGACGTCAGGCAATACGACATTGACGTCCAGCACTTCCAGGTTGCCTTGCCGGTCCAGGGAAATCTTGATGTCGTCCGGATCGACCTTGGCATATTTGGAAATTACGGCAATCAACTCCTTGTGCAAGGCCGGCAGAAAATCCGGGCCATCCAGACCATTGCGTTCACGCGCGATGATCACTTGCAGTCGTTCTTTTGCCGCACTGGCGCTTTTGGGTTTGGAATTGAAAAGAAATGAAAGAAGCGACATGTCAGCGCCCCTTGAATAAACGTTGCAAAAAGCCGGGCTTCTCGTAAGTTGCAAAGCGCAGCGGCACGTCCTCTCCCAGGAAGCGCGACACCATGTCCTGATACGCTTGAGCGACATCGCTACCTGCCACATGGATGGCAGGATTGCCCTGGTTGGAGGCATGCAGTACCGATTCCGACTCCGGGATGATGCCCAGCAGCGGAATGCGCAGGATTTCATGCACGTCGACATGAGACAGCATCTCACCCCCTTCCACCCGCTTGGGCATGTAGCGCGTGATCAGCAGGTGCTCCTTGACCGGCTCACCGCCTTGCTGCGCCCGGCGCGACTTGGCCTGGATGATGCCCAGGATGCGATCGGAATCGCGCACCGACGAGACTTCAGGATTGGTAACCACGATGGCTTCGTCGGCGAAGGTCAGCGCCATCACGGCGCCGCGCTCTATGCCTGCCGGCGAATCGCACACGATGTATTCAAAACCCATGTTGACCAGGTCGTTCAGCACGCGCTCAACGCCATCTTCGGTCAAGGCTTCCTTGTCGCGGGTCTGCGATGCAGGCAGCACAAACAGGTTGTCGCAGTGCTTGTCCTTGATCAGCGCCTGGTTCAGCGTCGCCTCGCCGTTGACCACATTGATCAAGTCATAGACAACGCGGCGCTCGCAACCCATGATTAGATCGAGATTGCGCAAGCCCACATCGAAATCGATGACTGCGGTCTTGTGGCCGCGCAAGGCCAGTCCTGAAGCGAAGCTGGCGCTTGAAGTCGTCTTTCCCACGCCTCCCTTGCCGGAGGTGACTACTACAATTTTTGCCACGAATACTTCCTTTCAAAAAAATAAACGAGGTCTTATGCCCGCAATTGAACCAGGGGCGATACCTCAATCCTATCCTCTACCAGGCGCACTTGAGCCGGCTTCTGCTTCAGGTTGGCCGGCAATCCATTTTCAAAAGTGCGGTAAGTGCCGGCAATCGACAGCAGCTCTGCTTCCATGCCGAACGCAAAAATCCGTGCGTCCGGATTGCCGCTGGCACCCGCTAGCGCGCGCCCTCTCAAAGGGGCATAGACATGAATGCTGCCGTCCGCAATCAGCTCCGCGCCACTGTTGACGATGGCGGTTACCACCAGGTCCCGCCCGCGCGCGTAAATACGCTGACCGGCCCGTACCGGCGTATCGACGATCAATGCCGGCAAGCTTTCCGTCGGCACCGGTGCCCTTGCGGGTTCCGGCTCATTCACGGGCGCCGCATCAGCGCTGACGGCGGCAATCGCCACGGGCGCCTCCGCGGCCGGCGCAGGAGAACGCGCCACGATATCGATGCTCAACCCTTGCTCAAGGATGCTCGCTTCCATTTCCGCCGGCGCATGGCGCACGGCGACAGGATTCAGGCCATAGGATTTGAACAGCGCAATGATGGCCGGCCAGTCGGGCGCCTGCTCCGAAAAATCGCATTCGGCGATATCGATGACCGCGAACTCATTGGAAAAATAATCGGGCGCGCCGCCGGTCAGATGCTGCAATGCCTCTTCAATGACCGGGGTGTGGGCGCTGCGCAGCAAGGCTGCGACAGCAACAACGGTGGAGATCTTGATCTCGATGGGGCGGAGGTGTTTCTCTTGCATAGATTTTTTCGGGAGCGCCTTTACTGCAATCCGCCTTGACACAAATGCA
This sequence comes from Pseudomonadota bacterium, assembly GCA_023422955.1. Taxonomy (GTDB): domain Bacteria; phylum Pseudomonadota; class Gammaproteobacteria; order Burkholderiales; family Burkholderiaceae_D; genus JAEZLB01. The sequence continues at coordinate 11,343 of JAFAGG010000109.1, forward strand.
AATCCATCTTCCCCGCAAAATGAAACGGGCCGCTGGGAAATGCGGCCCGCCGCCTAGGCTGGAAGTGCTTCTCGCTGGCCCATACGGCGAGCGCTTGATAACTTGCCGCATTATAACCTCGCCTTGATGCTTGCTTTCAAGCTTTTGCGCAGGCCGGCAGGAAGAGACGCTATACGGGACTTCTTCCCTTGCGCCTCTCTGCCATGACCCCGACTCCCATGGCAAGATAAAGGGATACGGCAGCAAAGGAAAGCCGGACTAAAGAATGCCAATCCAATTACCTCTCACAAAGAGAGGTAATAATTTGAAACAAAAACAATCCCAACAGCAATACTTATCAGGAAGCTTTCCGGATGCGCGCAAGGTAAATTTTTGAAAAGAAAATAATCAGGGTCAAGGCACGGTTTTTTCGCCGATCAAGCTTGAATTTTCTGACGACTGGCAGATTTTTTGCTTACACAATTCGTTTATACTCGTCGCATGAGTATAAACAGCGAAAATCCTCCGCCAAACCTCTCTCCCTCCTTTGATGGAAAGCGCATCCTCGCGCTGGCGCAAGAGACTTTGCAGATCGAAGCCGATGCCATCGTCGCCCGGAAAAACCAGTTATCCGGACCTGCCGGACCGGTCTTCATCGAGGCGATAAAACTCTTGATGGCATGCAGCGGCCGAGTGGTGGTTTCCGGCATAGGGAAATCCGGCCATATCGGCCGCAAGATTGCTGCCACGCTGGCCTCCACCGGCACCCCTGCGCTGTTTGTACATCCCGCGGAAGCGGCGCACGGCGACCTGGGGATGGTGACCAGGAACGACATTTTCATCGCGATCTCCAATTCGGGCGAATCCAGCGAGCTGATGACCATTGTGCCCATCATCAAACGCATGGGCGCCAAGCTGATCGCCATGACAGGCAAGGACACCTCCAGCCTCGCGCAGTTATCCAATGTGCATCTGAATGTCGGCGTGGACAAGGAAGCCTGCCCGCTCAACCTTGCGCCCACCGCCAGCACCACTGCCACGCTGGCCATGGGCGATGCGCTCGCGGTGGCCTTGCTCGACGCTCGCGGATTCCGCCCCGAAGACTTTGCCCTCTCCCATCCGGGCGGCGCACTGGGACGACGCCTGCTGACCTATGTACAGGACGTCATGCGTAGCGGCGATGCGATTCCCGCCGTGGCGGCTGATGTGCCGCTGACGGAGGCGCTGTTCGAGATCACCAAGAAAGGGCTGGCCATGACCAGCGTGGTGGACGCGGACTTCCGTCCGGTCGGCGTATTCACCGATGGCGACTTGCGCCGCCTGCTGGAAAAAGGCCAGGACATTACCCGCCTGAACATTGGCGACGTAATGCACAAGAATCCGCGCACCATTCAGCCGGATCAACTGGCGGTAGAAGCCGTGGAAATCATGGAGCAATTCCGAATCAACCAGTTGCTGGTGATCGATGCGCAAGGCAAATTGACCGGCGCCTTGCACATCCATGACCTGACACGTGCCAAGGTAGTGTGATGACGCAAGCCACTTACGATTCCGCCGTTGCTGCGAAAAAAGCAGCCGAGATCCGCCTGATGATCTTTGATGTGGATGGCGTGCTGACCGATGGCGGCCTGCTGTTCGGCTGCGATGGCGAAGTGATCAAGCGCTTTAATGTGCTGGACGGCCATGGCATCAAGCTCTTGATGATGGCGGGCATCAGCACAGCCATCATCAGCGCGCGCCAGTCCGCCATCGTGGCGCGCCGCGCTGCCGACCTTGGCATCAACCACATTTACCAGGGCGCGCACGACAAGCGCCTCGCGTTTGAACAACTGCTGGCAGACCAGAAACTGCCGGCATCGGCCTGCGGCTTCATCGGCGACGATGTGATCGATTTGCCTATCCTGTCGCGTGCAGGCTTTGCTGCCAGTGTGCCCAATGCCCATGCCGAAGTGCTGTCGCGCGTGCATTATGTGACGCAGGCACGCGGCGGCCAGGGTGCGGCAAGAGAGGTTTGCGATTTTATCCTGCGTGCGCAGGGAAAATATGAATCGGTAATGGCGCCCTACCTCGCATGAATCAACCGCGCTCCGTCAATCGTGTTCGACTGACCCTGATCATCGTACTGACCGCGATCATCGCGCTGGCCAGTTTCTGGATCGTGGAAGTCATGCGCCGCACTGCGGGTGACTTGCCCGTCGACAGGCCGGCAGGAGAGCCGGATTTTTATGTCGAGCGATTCAACTTCGTAAAGACATCCCCTGTGGGGAAAGTCCAATATCATATTTCGGGCGAGCGGCTCACCCACTATCCCGACAACGACAGCTACGCGATTCAGAATCCCATCGTCAACAGCGTGCTGGAAGAAGGGCCGCCGATGATGACGCGCGCCGATCGCGCCATCGTCAATGACAAGCAGACCCGCATTCACTTGCATGACAACGTGGTTTCCGAACGGCCGGCCTCTGAAGAAACCGCCTACTTCCAGTTGCGATCCGAATATATGCTGCTGCTGCCGGAAGAGGATCTGATGCGAACCGACCAGCCTGTGGAAGTCCTGTTCAATCAGTCGAAGCTGACCGGTACCGGCATGGTGGCCAACAATGCCACCCGCGAAGTAAAAATCCTGGGCGATACCAAAGCCATTTATCAACCTCCCACTTCACGATAATCGCGTTGAAACCATGCTGAACACGACGATGCATCGCTCCCTTCTTCAGATACTGGCCGGCTCCCTGCTCGCCGTGCTACTTTTCGCAGGCGCGCACTCGAACGCCGACGCACAAGGCATCGGCGGCCGTATGAACAATACGCAGGAGCCGATGAATATCGAAGCCAATCAGCTTTCGTATGACGATGCCAAGCAGACCGGCACCTTCACCGGCAACGTGGTACTGACCCGCGGCTCGCTCATCTTGAAGGCGCATCGCATGGTGGTGTCGCAGGATCCGAAAGGCAATCAGTTCGTGACTTTGTATGCGGGAGCCAGCAAGCCCGCCACCTTCCGTGAACGCCGCGGCGCCACTGCCGATTCCTGGGTCGAAGGCCAGGCCGGCGATCGCATTGAATACAATGGGCAAACGGAAATCGTTCAACTGTTCGGCAATGGCAGAGTCACTTTGCTGGAAGGATCACGCGTCACCGATCAGGTTGAAGGCGATTTCATTTCTTATGACAGTCGCGCCGAGTTCTATACCGTGAAGAACCAAGCCAACGAATCTCGTGGCGATGGGGGCCGCATCCGCGTCACCATACAACCTCGTAACGAAAGTAAAGGTCAATAAATGTCCAGCACGCTGGTAGTTAAAGGCTTGCAGAAAAGTTATGGCGCACGCCAGGTTGTGCGCGATGTTTCCCTGGAAGTCAAAAGCGGGGAAGTAGTGGGACTGCTAGGTCCGAACGGCGCAGGCAAAACCACTTCGTTTTACATGATCGTGGGCCTGGTTCCGTCGGATGCCGGGCAGATCGACCTGGACGGCAAGAACATTTCCCATTTGCCTATCCATAGGCGCGCTGGTTTGGGCCTGTCCTATCTGCCGCAGGAAGCTTCCGTATTCCGCAAATTGACGGTTGAAGACAATATCCGCGCCGTTCTGGAATTGCAGCGCCATCAGAACAAGGCTTTAAGCCGCGATGAAATCGATGAACGCTTGAATTCCCTGCTGTCGGAATTGCAAATCGAAAAGCTGCGCGAGAACCAGGCTCTTTCGCTTTCGGGCGGCGAGCGACGGCGTGTCGAGATTGCCCGTGCGCTGGCAACCAATCCGCGCTTCGTGCTGCTGGACGAACCTTTTGCCGGCGTGGATCCCATTGCCGTGATTGAGATTCAACGTATTGTGCGTTTTCTGAAAGAACGCAACATCGGTGTGCTGATCACAGACCATAATGTCCGTGAAACCTTAGGCATTTGTGATCATGCCTACATCATCAACCAAGGTGCCGTGCTGGCTAGTGGCAGACCCGATGAAATCATCTCGAACGAATCGGTACGTCGTGTCTATCTAGGCGAACACTTCAAGATGTAGCAAAAACCAGCGCATGAAACAGTCTCTCCAACTCCGCATGTCCCAGCACCTGGCGCTGACGCCCCAGCTGCAGCAATCCATACGCCTGCTGCAACTGTCCACGCTGGAACTGCATCAGGAGTTGGAACAGATTCTGGCAGACAATCCCTTGCTGGAGCGCCTGGACGACCCGCTCGACAATTCAGTGCGCCTGCTCGCGGATGGTGCGATCAGCCCATCCGCAAGCGCCGCCACTTCCGAACTGGTTACGACTGAACCAGCGGCAACCTCTCCCGCCGAGTCCGAACCTCGCATTGACGATTATCCGCCCGGCGATGCGGCTTCTGCCTCCGATAACGACTGGAGCTTTGACGATGTGGCCCGCACTTCCAAAGCGCCGGAAGAAGACGATGCCAGGCCCCAGCTGGAAGCCGCTCATGTCAGCCTGCGCGACCACTTGCTGGAGCAGGTAAGGTTAACCGCGAACAACCTGCGTGATCGCGCTCTGGCCGAACTGGTCATCGATGCTCTGGATGACAACGGCTATCTGGAAGAATCGCTGGAAGAAATTCATGCGCGACTTCCGGAAGAACTGGAAATAGAACTCGACGAATTGAATATTGCCTTGAAGCTGATTCAAAGCTTCGATCCGCCGGGAGTGGGTGCGCGCAATATTGCAGAATGCCTGAGCCTGCAGATCCAGCGGCTGTCCAAGGTGCCGCTGGTGTCGCGCCGGCTGGCAATAACTATCGCAGAAGGCCACCTGACGCTGTTTGCGCAGCGTGACTTCAACAAGCTGAAAAAAGCCTTGAACTGCGACGACGAAGACCTGCGCGAAGTACTGGCCATCGTCAAGCGCTGCAATCCTCATCCGGGCGCAGCCTTTGCAAGCGATGCTTCCGATTATGTCGTTCCCGATGTCATCGTCAAACGCACAAAAAGCGGCTGGCAGGTAGTACTCAATCATGACGTGATGCCTCGCCTGCGCGTCAATGCCTTGTACGCAAATATTCTCAAGCAGAACAAGGGCGACGGCTCACTCAGTTCGCAATTGCAAGAGGCCAAGTGGCTGATCAAGAACATGCGTCAGCGCTTTGATACCATCTTGCGCGTTGCCCAGGCCATCGTCGACCGGCAGAGGAACTTCTTTTCGCACGGCGCAGTCGCAATGCGACCACTTGTCTTGCGTGAAATTGCTGATACACTGGGCCTGCACGAGAGCACTATTTCTCGTGTAACGACGCAGAAGTACATGCTGACTCCTCACGGCATGTTTGAGCTGAAATATTTCTTTGGCAGCCACGTTGCCACAGAAGCGGGAGGAGAAGCATCATCGACTGCGATTCGCGCACTTATCAAGCAACTCATAGGAGCCGAGAATCCCCAAATCCCGCTATCCGATAGCAAAATAGCAGATATGCTGGGCGAGCAAGGTATGGTGGTAGCACGCCGCACCGTTGCAAAGTACCGGGAAGCGCTACGCATCCCTCCCGTCAATCTGCGCAAATCGCTATAGCTCAGCGGGCACTGGGAAGCTGTTCCGATAAGCAAGCGCTGTTTTAGGTGGCATGACAGGCAACAGTACCCATAGGAGTGTCGTATGAACTTGACAATCAGCGGTAACCATCTCGAACTGACTCCGGCCATACGCGAGTATGTGCATAACAAGTTGGAGCGCATCACGCGCCATTTTGATCACGTGATCGATGTAACGGTGATTCTAGGCGTGGAACAACTGGCTGATAAAACCAGGCGACAGCGAGCCGAAATGAACTTGCGCCTCAAAGGCAAAGTGCTTCACATCGAAAGTTTTGCACAAGACTTGTATGCCGCGATTGATACGCTGATTGATAAAGTCGATCGACAGGTATTGCGACACAAGGAGCAACTGCAAAAGCACCAGCATGAGCCGCTGAAGAAGGTTTATGTTGAATCGCCTGCCGACGATGCTCCCACCCAAACCTCCTGAATAAAAAAGGCGCTGTCAGCGCCTTTTTATTTCCCTATCAGATTTCACCTATCATAAAAAGCCGGCGATGCTCGCGCATCGCATAACGATCCGTCATGCCGGCAATATAGTCCGCGACCTTGCGCGCTTGTGCGGGCATTGCTTCGGACTGGACTACTTCAGTAACCTGATAATCCGGCGGCAGCAGGCGCGGCTCTTCCATGAAAGCCTGGAACAGCTCGGTGATGATACGGCGCGCCTTGCTGGTCATGCGATTGACCTGATAGTGCTGGTAGAGATTGTGCCGGAGGAATTGCTTCAATACGGTAGCCTCGCTTCGCATTCCCTCGGAAAAGGTGATGAGCATAGGCGCCTCGCGAACATCGTCTATCGTCTGCAAATTGGCTGCCAGGATCTGTTGTCGCGAGGCTTCAGTCAAATCCACGATCAGCGCATTGATCATGCGACGTACCGTTTCATTGATTGCGCGGCGGCCGCTGATGCCGGGATAAGTTTGCTCGACATCACGGCGATGACGCGCATACAGATCGATTTCATCCAGTTGCGCTTCCGTGAGCAGTCCTGAACGCAAGCCATCGTCCACATCATGATTGTTGTAGGCGATTTCATCCGCAAGATTGGCTAACTGCGCCTCCAGGCCCGGCCGCTTGTTTTCCAGAAAACGCAGACCCACTTCGTCGAGTTGCCGCGCATTCGCCAGAGAACAATGCTTGAGTATGCCTTCGCGCGTTTCAAAAGTCAGATTGAGACCTTCATGCGCGCCATAACGCTCTTCCAGTTTGTCCACCACGCGCAGGCTTTGCAGATTGTGTTCAAAGCCGCCATAGTCCTTCATGCAGGCATTCAGCGCATCCTGGCCGGCATGGCCGAAAGGCGTATGACCCAAATCGTGGGCAAGCGAGATCGCTTCGACCAGATCTTCATTGAGGCGGAGATTGCGTGCGATGGAACGGGCAATCTGCGCAACTTCTATGCTGTGCGTGAGGCGGGTACGAAACAGATCGCCTTCGTGATTGACGAAGACTTGCGTCTTGTATTCCAGACGACGAAAGGCGGTGGAATGGATAATGCGATCCCGATCTCGCTGGAACTCCGTGCGCATGGCCGAAGAGGTTTCCGGAAAGCGCCGCCCCCGCGACAGCGAGGACTTGGCAGCATACGAAGCAAGATGGGATTCCCAATCCATACTATCCTTTCACGCCAGCGGCCAGCGTCTCACGCAAGACCTCATCCGGCACAGTCGTAATTCCAGCAGTTCCCAAGGGTTTCAGCAGGATGAAGCGGATCTTTCCACCCTCATTTTTCTTGTCGACCTGCATCAGCTCCAACCAACGATCCAGGCCCAAATCCGGCGCAACCACTGGCAGGCCGGCGGCTTCGACCAATACGCGGATGCGGTTCTTCATGGATGCATCGATATAGCCCAAGCGGTGCGACAAGTCGGCCGCCAGCACCATGCCGCACCCGACGGCTTCCCCGTGCAGCCAGTTTCCATATCCCAGGCCGGACTCGATGGCATGGCCGAAGGTATGGCCGAAATTCAGGATGGCACGCAGGCCGCCTTCCTTTTCATCCTGACGCACCACGTCGGCCTTGATCTCGCAGGAGCGCTTCACGGCATACGCGAGCGCTTGCGGATCACGGGCGATCAGTTTGCCGATATTACGTTCGATCCAGTCGAAGAATTCCGCATCGATGATGGCGCCATGCTTGATGACTTCCGCCAGACCTGCGGACAGTTCACGGTCCGGCAAGGTGTTCAGCGTGGAGGTATCGGCGATGACCGATTGCGGCTGATAGAACGCGCCGATCATGTTCTTGCCGAGCGGATGATTGATGCCGGTTTTGCCGCCCACGGAAGAATCCACCTGCGCCAGCAGCGTGGTCGGCACCTGGACGAAGGGAATGCCGCGCATGTAGGAAGCGGCCGCATAACCAGTAAGGTCGCCAATCACACCGCCGCCCAATGCGATCAGGGTGGTCTTGCGGTCACATTTTTCCTGCAGCAGCACATCGAAAATCCGCATCAGGCTGGACCAGTTTTTTTCTTCCTCGCCATCCGGCAGCACAATGGCAATTACCTGCTTGCCCGCAGACTCCAGGGTCTTGGTGAGCTTATCCAGGTAGAGCGGAGCGACCACGGTATTGGTAACAACGGCCACTCGCCGCCCCCGCACCAGCTCGCCCACTTTGCCGGCATCCTCCAGCAAGCCCTCCCCGATCAGGATAGGGTAGGTGCGTTCACCCAGGTCGACGGATAACTGAATTGGAGAGTAGTTCGTTGTAGGCATTGCGCTGGATGAAGAATCGTTCGATGAGTTACAGGAGTTTGGCAAGGCAGCCTGGCTGCCTTCCAACTGCGCCAGTATCGATTGTACGATGCCCTGGATATTGGGGCGGCCGGTTTCCACAATAAAATCAGCCACTTCCTGATAATAGGGCTCACGTTGGCTGGCTAGTTCTTCCAGGCGCTTGCGCGGATCGGCAGTCTGCAACAGGGGCCGATTCTTGTCGTGGGACGTGCGCTGCAAAATGCTTTGCGTACTGGCACGCAGATAAATGACGGTGCCTCGGGATTTCAGGAAATGTCGGCTTTCCTCATTGAGGATGGCACCCCCTCCCGTCGCAAGCACAATATCTTCCTGCCCGGTGAGATCGCGAATGACATCGGCCTCTCTCTGGCGGAAGCTTTGCTCACCTTCTATTTCAAAAATAACCGGGATGGAAACGCCAGTGCGCGCCTCGATTTCGTGGTCGGAATCGATGAAACGCTTGTTCAGTTTCTTGGCAAGGACTCGGCCGATGGTGGTTTTACCCGATCCCATCAGGCCGACAAGGAAGATATTTCCGGACACGTTCACAAATGCTTTCCCGGACCCGCGCACGGGTCCGGCGATTGAAGTTGCCTGAGATTACCTCAGTTGAACGTTGTCATCAATAATTTTAGGCGTGAGGAAAATGATCAGTTCCGTTTTATCGTCAGTACGGGCCCGTGTTTTGAACAACCAGCCCAGACCCGGAATATCGCCCAGCAATGGGACTTTCGTTTCATTGTTTCTTTCCTGCTGGATGTAGATACCGCCGATCGCCACAGTACCGCCATTTTCAATCAAGACTTGAGTCTGAACGTGCTTGGTATCGATGGCATAACCCATGCTGGTAAGCTGGCCGACGCTGTCTTTATTGATATCCACATCCAGGATGACATTGTTGTCAGGCGTAATCTGCGGCGTTACCTCGAGCTTCAAATTCGCCTTGCGGAATTCGACGGTAATCATCCCATCCCGGTTTGCCTTGGTATAAGGCAGCTCCGTTCCCTGTTCGATCAGCGCTTTCATCTGATCGCCGGTAATGACACGCGGGCTGGACAGGACTTTACCCTTGCCGTCGGCCTCGAGCGCAGACAATTCCAAGCCAAGAAATCTTGTGGCCGCCGAATTGAAAAGCATGAGCGCAATGGAGCCCGGCTCGTAACCGTTCAGGCCGTTGGCCGGCAACCATACGTTAGGCGAAAAGATCTCCAGCCGGTCGTCATTGTCGGGATTCGGTTCCATTTTTCCGCCCACACCCACTCGCCCCCCTCGTGCATTGGCTCCGAACGAGAGCTTGGAACCCAGGTTGCGACTGAATTTGTCGTCAGCCTCGACGATACGCGCTTCAATCAGCACCTGCCGGGTAGGAATATCGACTTTTTTTATCAACGCTTCGATTTCCTCGAGCTTGGAGCCGGTATCGGTAATGAAAAGCTGGTTGGTTCTTGTATCAATAATAAAGCTGCCGCGCTTCGAAAGAATGCTGCGTTCCGCATTCGATGTCTCGAGTATGGTCTTGAAGGCGTCAGCCTTGTGATAATTCAGCCGGAAGCCCTGCGTATAAAGCGGCTCAAGTTCGGTAATCTGCGACTTCTGTTCCAGCTCCAGCTTTTCCTTCGTCAGCAATTCATCCTTGGGCGCGATCCACATGACATTGCCATTCGTGCGCGTATCCAGCCCTTTGGATTGCAATACGATGTCCAGGGCCTGATCCCAGGGCACATCTTTCAGGCGCAATGTCAGATTGCCGGACACGCTATCGCTGGTCACGATATTCAATCCCGTGAAATCTGCGATGACGCGCAACACGGCCCGCACTTCAACGTTCTGGAAATTCAGGGAAAGCTTTTCGCCGCGATAGGTCTTGCCCTTGCGCCCGACCGCCTCGGCCTGTTCCTGCTTCAGCGGTTTAACCTCCACCACCAACTGGGCATCTGTCTGATAGGCACTATGTTCCCAAAAACCCTTGGGCTCGATCACCATGCGTGCGTGGCCTGCGGTAGCGCTTGTAGTAATGATCTGAACCGGTGTTCCGAAGTCCGTTACATCAAGCCGACGCTGCAACTCGGAAGGCAGGGCAGCTTTCTGGAAGTCCACGACTATGCGCTGGCCCTGCTGCTGCACGGTAACGCCATTTTGATTGCCGTCCAGGTTGACGATCACGCGCCCCTCGCCATTGTCGCCCCGGCGAAAATCGATATTCCTTATGGCTCCAGCACTGCCCGTTGCTTTTGGCGTGGAGCGGGTGATCTGATTTTCTGCTACCGGCGCTTCCGGCGCCTCACCGATGGTGACAAGCACTTCACGGCCCCGGGTCTCGGTGGTGAAGTTCAAGGACTTCTTCAGATTGAATACGAGACGTGAGCGATCTTCAGCCTGCACCACATTGACGCTGCGCAGATCGCCGACTTGCAACTCCTTCATATTGCTTCCGGTGCCATTGAGCGCTGATGCAAAATCGAGCACTACGCGAGCCGGGTTGGTGACTGAAAATCCAATGGGTTCCTGGGCCAGCGGCTCCTTCATGGACACGGTCACGACGATGTTGCCTCCTACCTGCCTCGCCTGTATACCTTCGATCGCATTTTTTTCCTGTGCTGAAGCTGCAGTCATCGCGCCCAATACACATACCCACATGCAGAGGCTTGCCGTTTTATGTGCGAGCGCACGCAAGCTGTGGCTCATTGCTGTTTTCATTGTTGTGCCTCCTGCAGCTCTAGCTTTGCATCGCGCTCGACCCATTCGCCGGACGCATCCTGAACGACTTCTTTGATATGTACGGCATTTTCTGCAATGTGAGTGATCATGCCGAAATTCATCCCAATGTAATTGCCAATTTTCGCGTGATGGACATTGCCATCGATTTCAAGCACCGCGAACACCAAGCCCTTCCGGTTCAAAGCCCCCACCATTTTCACCATATCTAGCGGATGGCCCTCCAGCAGCTCGCGACGGCGCTCCATATCAGGCGCCTTTATTCCGCCGTCCCGAGTGGCGGAAGTCTTCGCTTTCGCAAATGCCACTTCCAATTTGTCAGGATGAAAAGGCTCAACCAAACCCTTGCCTTCATAGGTATAGGGACTGAATGTTTTCGGCTTGGAGATCGGCTCGATAGCAACCTTGGTTGTTCGCTGGACTTCGTTCATCCACTGCTGAATTTCTGCAGTACTGCTTTGTCCGCATCCTCCAAGCAATGCCGCCAAACTCAGCGCGCAAAGAGAGCGGCAGATTCGACCGCCAATCATCGTCCCCTCCCTTTTTGGGATGGCTGCCCTTTTGCACGTTGAGCATTGACTTCTTCCTGATCCAGGTAGCGGAAGGTTTTGGCAATCGTCTCCAAGGTGAGCGTGGAGGACTTTGCATCGGTGGAGACGCTCATATCGTTCAGTGTCACAATCCGCGGCAAGTGCGCGATGTCACTGGCGAACTGCCCGATGTCATGATACGAGCCGGTTATTTTTATTGTGATAGGCAGTTCGGCATAATATTCTTTGACGGTCGCATGTCCGGGCTTGAACAGCTCAAACTGCAATCCCCGCCCAATCCCGGCCTGATTGATATCGGACAGCAAGGCATCCATCTCCGCCTTGCTGGGAAGCTGCTTCTCCAGGGTGGCGACATAATCCATCACCTGCTGCTTCTGTTCGCGCAGGCCTTCCAGGTTCACCGCCTGCTTCATTTTTGCGACATAGGCCTGCTTCAGATTTTCTTCTTGTGTCTGTTCATATTCCAGCTCATCGAGCTGCGCAGACCAGTAAAACTGCCAGCCCAGGCCTAGTACCGCTGCCAGCACACCGATGCCGCAAAGCGAGCGCGGCAGAATCGGCCACTGGCTGGGATGCCGCCCTTCCAGGTTCTGGAATTGAGAAGTTAATTGGCTTCCCAGGCTTTTCTTTGCTTGACCCATCACTCCATCCTCGACGTAAGAGTGCGCGGGTTATCGGCACCAGCAGAAGCGTAAATAGGGGAATTTGAAGAAGACAGTTTCGTCGCTGGCTCAGTCTGCTCGCTAGGACGTTTAATTCCGACGTTGATGGTGAAGTCGTAGACTCTTCTGGCCATATTCCCTTTTGCCTGAGCCACCCGAATTTCCACCAGGTCAGGCCTATGCAGCCAGGCGGAGTTATTGCTGAGGTTGCGCAGCAACTCCGACACGCGCTCATTGGACTGAGCCACTCCACTCAAGGCCACATTTTGGCCAACCTGCTTGAATGATTTGATATACACGCCTTCCGGAACATGCTTGACCAATTCATCCATCAGATGCACCGGCTGATTTCGGTCGCTCTGCAAGTCTTCGACGGCTTTTTGTCTTGCTCTCAGGGAGGCAATTTCCTTTTTCAGCGAAGCCACTTCCCGAATCTGATGATCCAGCTTGGCATTCTCTGCACTGATGAATGCATTGCGTTCCTGCTGGTTCGAAATTCGATGATCGATAACGGCGCCTGCCGCAATGACAACCATCGCGCCGACCATGAGCGACATCGCAAGCATGGCGTGGAACGCATTTTTCTTCTGCTTGCGTTTCGCTTCGCGATGAGGGAGAAGGTTTATCTTGACCATCAGTCGAATTTCCTCATTGCCAGCCCACACGCCACCAGATAGCCGGGACCTTCCAGGTTAAGCTGCTTTTCTCGAATGCCCCTGGACAGTTGCATGCCCTGGAACGGGCTGATCACCGAAGTCGCCACACCGGAACGGGAAGCCACCGCGTCGGCCAGGCCCGGCTCGATGGCACTGCCTC
>JAFAGG010000118.1 GCA_023422955.1 Pseudomonadota bacterium
GCGCAAATCCGCCAGCCCTGCTTGCCGTGCGCGAGGATTTGCGCACGCGACTGGGGTGGGGCCTGGTGTACCAGGTGCAGGGATTGACCGATGAAGAAAAGATCGCCGCGCTCAGTCAGGCGGCGCAAATCCGGGGACTGGCATTGTCAGCCGGCGTGTTACCCTACCTGATTACGCATTTCCGGCGTGACATGCGCTCCCTGTCGGCGATGCTGGATGCGCTGGACCGTTATTCGCTGGAGACCCAGCGACCGATTACCTTGCCCTTGCTGCGCGAACTTTTGCAGCAAGACGATGAAGTAAAAGCACAATGAATCTGACACTGTTTGACCTCGACCATACACTGCTGCCCCTGGATTCCGACTATGAATGGGGCCAGTTCCTGGCGCGGATCGGCGCGGTGGATGCCACGGCCTTTGCCGCCCGCAATGCCGAATTCTTCCGCCAGTATCAGGCCGGCGCGCTCGATCCCGTCGAGTATCTGGAATTTGCCTTCGGCACGCTGGCGAGCTTTCCGCGCGCGCAGCTCGATGCCTGGCATGCGCAGTTCATGGCAGAAGTGATCCATCCCGCCATCAAGCCCCGTGCGCAGGAACTGGTGAAACGCCACCAGGATGCCGGCGATCTCGTGATGATTATCACCGCCACCAACCGCTTCGTGACCGCCCCGATTGCCGATGTCTTTGGCGTACAGAACCTGATTGCGGCCGAACCCGATCTGACCGCAGACGGCAACATCACCGGCAAGGTGGTGGGCACGCCGCCTTTCGGTTCGGGCAAGGTGGTCAATCTGCAAAGCTGGCTTGCCACGTTGGACAAGACGCTGGACAGCTTCGAGCGCAGCACTTTCTACAGCGATTCGCAAAACGATATTCCTCTGTTAAGCCTGGTCACGCATCCTGTTGCGACCAATCCGAATGCCAGACTGACTGCGCATGCGCAGACACAGGGCTGGCCCATCCTCAATCTGTTCGATGATTAAAAAGCTGATTCGGCGCATTTTCGGCAACAAGCGCAACGCCGCCCCGGCGGTTGAACCCATGACTTATGGGACGGCTGCGCACGGCATCAATCCCAAACTGCTGTCGTCCAACGCGGTTCGCGTGACGCAAACGCTGCAGGAAGCCGGCTTCACCGCTTTCCTGGTAGGCGGAGCAGTACGCGACCTGGTGCTGGGCATCAAGCCCAAGGATTTCGACGTCGCCACCAATGCGACGCCCGAGCAGGTCAAGCGCCTGTTCCGGCGCGCTTTCATCATCGGCCGCCGCTTCCAGATCGTGCATGTCATGTTCGGCCAGGAATTGATCGAAGTAACCACCTTCCGCGGCAGTTCAGCCGACGGCGCGCCCAAGGATGAACACGGCCGGGTGCTGCGCGACAATACCTTCGGCGAGCAGCATGAAGACGCGGTCCGCCGCGATTTCACCATCAATGCCATGTATTACAACCCGGCTTCCCAGGAAGTACTGGATTATCACGGCGGCATGGAAGATGTGCGGGCGAAAACCCTGCGCATGATAGGCGTGCCGGAAGCCCGCTACCGCGAAGACCCGGTGCGCATGCTGCGCGTGGTGCGCTTCGCCGCCAAGCTCGGTTTCACCATCGACACCGCAACGCGCGCGCCGATACCGGTGATGGCGCCGCTGATCGACAATGTGCCGGCTGCGCGCGTATTCGATGAAATGCTGAAGCTGCTGATGAGCGGCCATGCGCTGGCCTGCCTGCAGCAGTTGCGCTCCGAAGGCTTGCATCACGGTTTGCTGCCGCTGCTCGACGTGGTGCTGGAACAGCCGCTGGGCGAAAAATTCGTGAAGCTGGCGCTAGCCAATACCGACGAGCGCATCAAACAGGACAAGCCGGTATCGCCCGGTTTCCTGTTCGCTTCACTGCTCTGGCACCAGGTGCTGGAAAAATGGAAGGCGTATCAGGCGTCCGGCGAATATCCGATTCCCGCCCTGCATCTGGCCGCCGACGATGTGCTGAACGTGCAGACCGAAACGCTGGCGCTGCAGCGCCGCATCACTTCCGACATGCGCGAGATCTGGGCCATGCAGCCGCGCTTCGAACGGCGCAGCGGCAAGTCGCCGTACAAGCTGCTGGAACATCCGCGCATGCGCGCCGGCTACGATTTCCTGTTGCTGCGCTGCGCGTCGGGCGAGATCGACAGTGAAATCGGCGAATGGTGGACCGCCTTCATCGCTGCCGACGGAGTGGAAAGAGAAGCGCTGATTACCAACCACCTGCGTGCGGAGGGCGATGCGCCGGCCAAAAAACGCAAGCGCCGCCGCAGCCGTTCCAAGACGGCGGCAACACCTGCGTCGGATAATCAAGGCATCGAATGAAGATGATGACGGCCTATATCGGCCTGGGCGCCAATCTCGGTGACGCTGCGGCGTCAGTGCGTAGCGCCCTGAACGAATTGGCCGCCTTGCCGCAGACCCGATTGCAAGGCCAGTCCGACCTGTTTCGCACGGCGCCGGTCGATGCCGGCGGCGATGATTACGTGAATGCTGTTGCCCGCATAGAAACTTCGCTCTCCGCGAATGAACTGCTGGCGCAATTGCAAGCGCTGGAACAACAGCATGGAAGGGAAAGGCCGTACGCGAATGCGCCGCGTACGCTGGACCTGGATCTGCTGCTGTATGGCGACGAAAGAATAGCGTCCGACCATCTGACGGTGCCGCATCCGCGCATGACGCAGCGTGCTTTCGTGCTGATCCCGCTGCTGCAGATCGATCCCTTCATTGCCATTCCCGGCAGGGGAGCGGCGCATCAGTTCGTACCGGACGTGGCAGGCCAGTCCCTACACAAACTGTCCGACTAATCGCCCTCGCCTTCGCCATGCAGATTCCCGTCCTCGCGCAAACGACTATTCTCCTGGTGCTGTCGAACATCTTCATGACGTTCGCTTGGTATGGCCATCTGAAGAATCTCGCGTCCAAGCCCTGGCTGATCGCGGCGCTGGTGAGCTGGGGCATCGCCTTGTTCGAATACCTGCTGCAGGTGCCGGCCAACCGCATCGGCTACACGGAAATGAGCCTGGCCCAGTTAAAGATATTGCAGGAAGTGATTACCTTATCCGTGTTCGTGCCGTTCGCGATGCTGTACATGAACGAGCCGTTCAAGCTGGATTACGTGTGGGCAGCCTTGTGCCTGCTGGGCGCAGTTTATTTCATATTCAGATCATGAGCCTGGACAAATACCGATACATCGTCGTGGAAGGCCCGATCGGCGTCGGCAAGACGACGCTGGCGCAACGCATCGCCGAAAGTATAGGCGCGCAGACCATGCTGGAGCAGCCGGAGGAAAATCCTTTCCTCGAACGCTTTTATCGCGACGCCACGCATTACGCACTGCCGGCGCAAATGTTTTTCCTGTTCCAGCGCATGGAGCAGTTGCGCAAGCTGACGCAGACCGACATGTTCAATGCGCCGGTGGTTTCCGATTTTCTGCTCGACAAGGACCCTATCTTTGCCAGGCTGACTCTCGCCGACGACGAACTGAAGCTTTATCAGCAACTCTACGAACACGTGCATCCGCAGGCACCGCTGCCGGACCTGGTGATCTATCTGCAAGCGCCGGCGGAAATCCTGGTCGAGCGCGTCAGGAAGCGCGGCGTGGCCATGGAAGCCAGCATCTCCTCCGGCTACCTGCATCGCCTGTGTGAAAGTTACAGCCGCTTCTTTTATCATTACGATGGCGCGCCGCTGCTGATCGTCAATAACGAAAGGCTGAATCCGCTGGAGCGCGAGGAAGATTTCGACCTGCTCATGAGCCGCATCGCCAGCATGCGCGGCAAGCGGGAATTTTTTAATTTGGGGGAATAAAGATGTCCGGCTATCTGCAGGAAAACCAGGCGCAGCGCCGCAAGCCGGTAGCGCTGCCCGCACTCCTGAAAATGCGCAACGATGGTGAAAAGATCACCATGCTGACCGCCTATGATGCAAGCTTCGCTGCGCTGATGGATAGGGCCGGCGTGGAAATGATACTGATCGGCGATTCGCTGGGCATGGTGTGTCAGGGACAGTCCTCCACGCTGCCGGTCACCATCGGTGAAGTGGCCTATCACACGGCCAGCGTGGCGCGCGGCAATGAAACCGCTTTTCTTGCGGCCGACATGCCCTTCGGCAGTTATGCCACGCCGGAATCCACGTTCAATAACGCAGTGAAGCTGATGCAGGCCGGCGCGCAGATGGTGAAGCTGGAAGGCGGCGATTGGCTGTGCGACACGGTGCGCTTTCTGACCGAGCGCGCGATTCCCGTGTGTGCCCACCTGGGCCTGACGCCGCAATCGGTGCATCAGTTCGGCGGTTTCAAGGTGCAAGGAAAAACCGAAGCGGCCGCGAACAAGCTGAAATCGGATGCCCTGGCACTGCAACAGGCAGGCGCTACGGTACTGATCCTGGAAGCGATTCCCGCGGGACTGGCCAAGGAAGTGACCGAATCACTTGCCATTCCCACCATAGGCATAGGCGCCGGACCGGATTGTGCCGGACAAGTGCTGGTGATGCACGACATGCTGGGCGTTTTCCCCGGCCACAAGCCGCGCTTCGTGAAAAATTTCATGGAAGGCCAGACCAGCATAGAAGGCGCGGTGCGCGCTTACATTGCCGCTGTGAAGGATGGCTCCTTCCCGGCGCAGGAGCATTGCTTCTGATGCCAGAGTCGAGCACTTTTACGTAAAAGTGCAAGGCGCGCGATGAGTGCGATGAGCAAGAAAAACGGCGCCGTGAAAATCAGGGCGCCGTTTTTTATTGCTATTGCTTACTATTGCTCACTGTTGCTTATTACGAGTTTTCGCTTCTTTCATCGGCATAGGACTCTATGCCTTTTTCCAGCCATTCTGCGAGATCACTCTGATCCGCAAGCGTAACGCCCAGATCCCGCAGCAAGCCATCGCGCAATCCATATACCCAGCTGTGCACCGTCAGTTCCTGCCCGCGTTCCCATGCATCCTGCACGATGGTGGTTTGACAGACGTTGATCGCCTGTTCGATGACGTTCAGCTCGCACAGTTTTTCGTGACGCAGATGCTCGACCACTTCGCCCAGATAACGCTCATGGCGCTGCTTGATGTCACGCACATGCCGCAACCAGTTGTCGGCCAGGCCCACGCGGCGGCCCACCATCGCAGCCAGCACGCCGGAGCAGCCGTAGTGGCCGCAGATAATGATGTGCTTGACGCGCAGTACATCAATCGCAAATTGCAGAACCGACAGGCAATTCAGGTCGGTATGCACGACCACGTTCGCCACGTTGCGGTGGACGAACACTTCGCCCGGCATCACGCCCAGCAATTCGTTTGCCGGAACGCGGCTGTCCGAGCATCCTATCCACATGTATTCGGGTGATTGCTGAGCGGCGAGCTTGCGGAAAAATTCCGGATCCTGCGCACTGATCGCAGCCGCCCATTCGCGGTTCTGCTGAAGCAAGTGATTCAAAGGCTGGTGTTTCTTGGGGGGTGGGGCCATCTATTCATCCTTCCTGAGCGCCACTATCAGGCGCTGTTCAATACAGAAAGAATTTTACTCCTTTGAAGGCCGCCCGTTTTCCCAATTCTGTTTTGTCAGGCACAAAATGCATAAAAGCCGCTGCCTCCCCATGGAAAAGGGAGGGCAGCGGCTTCAAGCGCTGTCAAAACAATTACAAGGAATTCAACTCACGCCGGCCAACAAGACCCGAGCCCAGGCCTGAGCCGGCCTGCGTGCCATCCAGCTTATTCGAAGAACTCCTTGACCTTGTCTTTCCAGGACTTGGTCTGCGGGCTGTGCTTGGAACCGCCCTCTATGGTCAGTTTTTCCAGTTCCTGCAGCAATTCCTTCTGCCGGTCGGTCAGCCGCACCGGCGTTTCCACCACCACGTGACAGAACAGGTCGCCCGGATAACCGGAACGCACGCCCTTGATGCCCTTGCCGCGCAGGCGGAAAGTCTTGCCGGTCTGCGTACCTTCCGGAATCGGGAAGGATACCTTGCCGTTCAAGGTGGGGACTTCGATATCGCCGCCGATGGCTGCCTTGGTAAACGAAATCGGCATTTCGCAATGCAAGTCGTCGCCGTCGCGCTGGAAAACCTCGTGCTGCTTGATATGGATTTCCACATACAAGTCGCCCGGCGGGCCGCCGTTCATACCCGGTTCGCCATTGCCGGAAGAGCGGATGCGCATGCCATCGTCGATACCGGCAGGAATCTTCACTTCCAGCGTCTTGGTGCGCTTGATCTTGCCCATGCCGCTGCAGGTGGTGCAAGGTTCGGGAATGATCTTGCCGGTGCCGTGACACTTGGGGCAGGTTTGCTGGATGCTGAAGAAACCCTGCTGCATGCGCACCTGGCCATGACCGGCACAGGTCGGGCATGTGGTCGGCGACGTGCCCGGCTTGGCGCCGGAACCGTGACAGCTGCCGCATTCATCCCACGAGGGCACGCGTATGGTGGTGTCGAAACCGGCCGCCGCCTGCTCCAGCGTGATTTCCAGGTTGTAGCGCAGATCCGCGCCGCGATAGACTTGCGGCCCGCCACCTCGGCGCCCACCTGCTGCGCCACCAAAGATGTCGCCGAAGATATCGCCGAACGCATCGGAAAATCCGCCCGCCCCCGCGCCGAAACCGCCTGCGCCCATATTGGGATCGACGCCGGCATGGCCGTAACGGTCATAGGCATCGCGCTTCTGCGGATCGGACAGCATCTCGTAAGCCTCTTTGGCTTCCTTGAATTTTTCTTCCGCAGACAGGCTATCCGGATTGCGGTCCGGATGATATTTCATCGCGAGCTTGCGATACGCCTTCTTGAGTTCATCATCAGACGCATTCTTTGCTACGCCCAGTATTTCGTAAAAATCGCGCTTCGCCATACTTTTGAAACCTTGTTATACATGCGAAAACGCCGAGCCGATGGAAAACAAACCTTCGGCTCGGCGGTCATCATGGTCCGGGACAGGACACGGCGGATGCCTTACTTATCTTTGACTTCCTTGAATTCCGCATCCACCACATCATCGTCCTTGGCCTTGGCATCGGATGCACCAGCGCCTGCCTCATCTGCAGCCGTGCCGCCGGCGGCTTGCTGGGCCTGCATGTCGGCATACATCTTCTCGCCCATCTGCTGCGATGCGGTGGCCAAAGCCGCCATTTTCGCATCGATCTCGGCCTTGTCGCTACCTTTCAATGCATCTTCCAGTTCCTTGAGCGCATTTTCGATGCCCTCTTTCTCGCCGGCTTCCAGCTTGTCGCCGTATTCGCCGAGCGACTTGCGGGTGGAATGCACCAGCGCATCGCCCTGGTTGCGCGATTCGGCCAGTTCCTTGGCGCGCTTGTCCTCTTCCGCATTGGCCTCGGCGTCCTGCACCATCTTCTGGATTTCCTCTTCGTTCAAACCGGAGTTGGCCTTGATGGTGATCTTGTTTTCCTTGCCGGTCGCCTTGTCCTTCGCCGACACGTGCAGAATGCCGTTGGCGTCGATGTCGAAGGTCACTTCGATCTGCGGGGTGCCGCGCGCTGCCGGCGGGATGCCTTCCAGGTTGAATTCGCCCAGTCCCTTGTTGCCGGACGCCATTTCGCGCTCGCCCTGGTAGACCTTGATGGTCACGGCCGGCTGATTGTCGTCGGCGGTCGAGAATACCTGGCTGAACTTGGTCGGGATCGTGGTGTTCTTCTGGATCATCTTGGTCATCACGCCGCCCAGGGTTTCGATGCCCAGCGACAGCGGCGTCACGTCCAGCAGCAGCACGTCCTTGCGGTCGCCCGACAGCACGGAGCCTTGAATTGCGGCGCCTACCGCCACGGCTTCATCCGGGTTCACGTCCTTGCGCGGTTCCTTGCCGAAGAATTCCTTGACCTTTTCCTGCACCTTGGGCATGCGGGTCTGGCCGCCGACCAGGATCACGTCCTGGATGTCGGACACGGCAATGCCGGCATCCTTGATCGCGGTGCGGCAGGGTTCGATGGTGCGGCTGATCAGGTCTTCCACCAGCGACTCCAGCTTGGCGCGCGTGAGTTTCAGGTTCAAGTGAACCGGTGCGCCATTGGCCATCGCGATGTAGGGCTCGTTGATCTCGGTCTGCTGCGACGAGGACAGTTCGATCTTCGCGCGCTCGGCCGATGCCTTGATGCGCTGCAGCGCGATTGGGTCCTTGGACAGATCCAGGCCGTTGATTTTCTTGAACTCTTCGATGATATGGTCGATCAGGCGCTGGTCGAAATCTTCACCGCCGAGGAAGGTATCGCCGTTGGTCGACAGCACTTCGAACTGCATCTCGCCGTCCACATCGGCGATTTCGATGATGGACACGTCGAAGGTGCCGCCGCCCAGATCGTATACTGCAATCTTGCGATCGCCCTTGCTGACCTTGTCCAGGCCGAATGCCAGTGCAGCCGCGGTTGGCTCATTGATGATGCGCTTGACTTCCAGACCCGCGATGCGGCCGGCATCCTTGGTCGCCTGGCGCTGCGAGTCGTTGAAGTAGGCCGGCACCGTGATCACGGCTTCGGTCACTTCTTCGCCCAGATAATCTTCGGCGGTTTTCTTCATCTTGCGCAGCACTTCAGCGGAAATCTGCGGCGGCGCCATTTTCTTGCCGCGCACTTCCACCCAGGCGTCGCCATTGTCGGCCTTGATGATCTTGTAAGGCATCATGCCGATGTCCTTCTGGACTTCCTTCTCGTCGTACTTGCGGCCGATCAGGCGCTTGGCAGCGTACAAAGTATTGGTCGGATTGGTCACCGCCTGGCGCTTGGCCGGCGCGCCGACCAGGATTTCGCCGTCTTCCTGATAGGCAATTACCGAAGGGGTCGTGCGCGCGCCTTCGGAATTTTCGATTACCTTGGACTGACCGCCTTCCATCACCGAGACGCAGGAGTTGGTCGTTCCCAGGTCAATGCCGATAATTTTTCCCATGATTCATTCCTTTAACTGGATAGTTTGATTTGTTGATTCCAATATGCGGGGCAAAGCGTCGCTTTCAAGCGCCTGTTGCGATACTTAGGACGATTTGCCTTGCGAAACGGTCACCAGGGCCGGGCGCAACAAGCGGTCGGAGATGGTGTAACCCTTCTGCAGCACGGTAACGATGGTGTTGACTTCCTGATCCGCCGGCACCGTGGAAATGGCTTGATGCTTCATGGGGTCAAGCTTGTCTCCCGTCTGGGGAGCCACTTCCAGCAAGCGGTTTTTCTCGAAAGCGGCATTGAGTTGCTTGAGCGTCATTTCCACGCCTTCCTTCAGGGACTCGACCGAAGGGGTGTCCACTTTCAGCGCCATTTCCAGGCTATCCCGCACCGGCAGCAAGGCTTCGGCAAAACCTTCGATTGCAAACTTGTGCGCCTTGGTGACATCGTCCTGAGCGCGGCGGCGCAGGTTGTCGGTTTCCGCTTTGGCACGCAGAAAGGCATCCTGCAACTCGCTTGCCTTGGCCTGGGCTTCCGCCAGCTGGGCTTGCAGGTCGGCCGCGCCATTTTCAACGCCTGCTGCCTCGACGCCTTCCCTTACCTCGGCTTCAACAACGTTTTCCGGCGACTGGCTGTTTTCTCCTGCTTCCTGAGCCTTGCGCTTGTCTTGGTGTTCCATTAAAACTCTCCCATTACTCAATGGCGTGGTTGCTATTAGAGGCAGAAAATGGGGCCCATGCCCTTCATTTCAAGAGCAGGCAAGAAGAATAAAAAGGGAATTTATTGATATGGATGAAAGACCTGCCCGCGTCCCGGCATTTCCCTGAAGAAAGTCAACGAGCAGACAGCACTCAGCGTTCGGCACCCATGCCTAGCGCCCGCTCCCGGCCGAGCTCGCTTTCCGCTTCAGAGAATCCGCCTTCCAGCGGCCAACCGGCCAACTGTCTTTCAGCGATGTCAGCCAGTGCGGCGATCCAGCGGGGCTCTTCATTCAGGCAGGGAATATAGTGAAAGTCCTGGCCGCCGGCAGCCAGGAAATCCTGCCGCACTTCCATCGCTATCTCTTCCAGCGTTTCCAGGCAATCGCTGCTAAAGCCGGGACACATCACATCAATGCGCCTGACGCCTTGTTTCGCCAGTTCCTGCACGGTCGGCGCCGTGTAAGGCTGCAGCCACTCGGCCTTGCCGAAGCGCGACTGGAAGCTGACCACGTAATCGCTGTCTGACAAACCTAGCTGCGCCGCCAGCAGGCGCCCGGTCTTGTGGCATTCGCAGTGATACGGATCGCCCAGCAGCAGCGTGCGCTTGGGCGTGCCATGAAAGCTCATCACCAGCTTCTCCGGCCGGCCATGCTGCTGCCAGTGCCGCAGCACCGAATCGCGCAGCGCTTCAATGTAGCCGGGATCATCGTGGTAATGCTTCACGAAACGCAAGTCCGGCACATTCCTCACGGTTGCATAATGCTTGAAGACCGCATCGTAGACGGAAGCGGTCGTGGTGCCCGAATACTGCGGATAGGCAGGTAGGATCAGGATGCGATCGCAACCCGCCTGCTTGAGCTCGCGCAAACCGGCATCGATGGACGGCGAACCGTAGCGCATCGCCACCACCACCTTCACCTCATGTCCGCGGCCATTCAAATGCTCCTGCAATAGCATGCCCTGCTTTTCCGTGTGGAATTTCAGCGGCGAACCTTCATCGGTCCAGATCGATGCGTATTTTTCCGCCGACTGCTTGGAGCGAAACGGCAGGATGAAAAAATTCAGGATGATGGCCCAGATGAAAGGCGGAATTTCGACCACGCGCGGGTCGGACAGGAACTGCTTCAGGTAGGGACGTACTGCCGCCGCAGTCGGCGCATCCGGTGTGCCCAGGTTGACCAGCAAGATGCCGGTTTTAGCCGGCGTGCCGTGCTGATGCGTAGGTTCTTGTGCAAAGGCCATAATGAATGCGTGACTTGTTCTTGTTGAGAGGGCGTGCGGCTTGCCTCTATGAAGCCAGCAATTCGCGCGCATGCTTGCGCGTGGTGGCGGTGATTTCCAGGCCGCCCAGCATGCGGGCAATTTCTTCCACGCGCGACTTCGCGTCCAGCGCAGCGATATGCGATACGGTCTTGCCTTCGATGCCGCGCTTGCTGACCTGGAAATGCTGGTTGGCCTGGCTGGCCACCTGCGGCAGATGGGTCACGCACAAGACCTGCCTATCCTGGCCCAGGCGCTTCAGCAACCGGCCCACCACTTCGGCCACGCCGCCGCCTATGCCGCTGTCCACTTCGTCGAAGATCAGCGTCGGCGTCGCGGTTGCACTCGATGTGATGACCGAGATCGCCAGTGAGATGCGCGCCAGTTCGCCGCCGGACGCCACCTTGGCGAGCGAACGCGGCGCGGTGCCGGTGTGACCGGCGACCAGGAATTCAACCTGTTCCAGGCCGTAGGCGGCCGGCTCGCATGCATTCAGCGCGACCTCGAAACGTCCGCCGGCCATGGACAAGTCCTGCATCGCCGCCGTGACTGCTTCGCCCAAGGCCTTAGCGGCTCGGGCGCGACCTTTCGACAGCTTGCGCGCCACTTCCAGGTAGGCCGACTTCAGCTTTTCTTCCTGCACGCGCAGCGCTTCCAGGTCGGTGGCGTCGGCCAGCTGCTGCAATTGCGCAGTCAGCACTTCCAGTTCCTGCGGCAAGTCTTCGGGCGCCACGTGGAATTTGCGCGCGGTCGCGTGAATCGCATTCATGCGCTCTTCGATCTCGCGCAGGCGATCCGGGTCCAGCTCCACCCGGCCCAGGTAATCGTTGAGCGCATAAACCGCTTCCTGCAACTGGATGCGCGCCGGCTCCAATGTTTCCATCACCGGCTTCAGGGCTTCGTCGATATCGGCCAGCTTGTCCAGCTTCTGCGTCAGCGACGACAGGCGCGACAGGATGGGATCGTCGGATTCGGAAATGGCCGTCAGCGCTTCCTGCGCACCTTCGATCAGGCTGGCCGCATGCGACAGGCGGCTGTGTTCATTGACGACATCGCTCCATTCGCCCGGCTTCATCGCCAGCTTTTCCAGTTCGCCGACCTGCCATTCCAGACGCTCGCGCTCCAGCAGCACATTTTTTGCATTGGTTTCGAACTCTTCGCGCTGCTTCGCCATTGCTCGCCATGTCTTGTACGCCGCCGCAACAGCCCTGGCATCTTCCTGCAGGCCGGCCTGGGTATCGAGCAGCACGCGCTGCGCATCGGTTTTCAGCAAGGATTGGTGCGCATGCTGGCCATGGATGTCGACCAGCATTTCGCCCAGGTCGCGCAACTGCGTCGCGGTGGCGGCCACGCCGTTGATGAACGCCTTGGAGCGACCGGCATTGTCGATCACGCGCCGAAGCAGAACGCCGCCCTCCTCGCTCTGGAATTCGTTTGCCTCCAGCCAGTTCCGCACATCTTCATCGACCGCGAACTCCGCCGTGATGTCGGCCTTGGCTGCGCCTTCGCGCACCATGCTGGCGTCGCCGCGGCCGCCCAGCGCGAGCGCCAGCGCGTCGATCAGGATGGACTTGCCGGCACCGGTTTCGCCGGTGAAGACGGTAAAGCCGGAAGTCAATTCCAGCTCTATCGCATCGACAATCACGAAATCACGTATGGAAAGTGTACGCAGCATGAGGAAAAGAGAATGAACGGACGCAGCTCCGATGAAACGCTATAGGTATTCGCAGGTATTCTATTAATGCGTCTGGATGCGGGCATAGCCGCAAACCGGCTTATTTTAACTGACCTTCTACCGACGGATATTCGTTCCAGTGCAGTTTTTCGCGCAGCATGTCGTAGTAATTCCAACCCTGCGGATGCAGGAAGGTAATCGACTGCTTGGAGCGCCGGATGATGATGCGGTCATGGTGCGCCAGGCTGGTCAGCGTCTGCATGTCAAAATTCACGCTGACATCGCGCCCGCCCACTACCTGGATCAGGATTTCGCTGGAATCCGGCACCGCGATCGGCCGGTTCGACAGCGCATGCGGCGCAATCGGCACCAGCACCAGCCCGCCCAGACGCGGATGCAGAATCGGCCCGCCGGCCGACAAGGCATAGGCGGTCGATCCGGTCGGCGTGGCGACGATCAATCCATCGGAACGCTGGTTGTACATGAAATGCCGGTCTACATACACCTGCAATTCCACCATGCCCGAACCCGTACCGCGCGCCACCACCACATCGTTGAAGGCCAGCGCCTGGTAGATGGGAACGCCGTCGCGCTGCACGGTGGCCTCAAGCAGGCTGCGTTGTTCGGACTCAATCTTGCCGGACAACATTTCATCCAGCAGCACCATCATGCGATCGGCCGGAATGTCGGTAATGAAGCCCAGGCGGCCCTGGTTGATGCCGATCAGCGGCACACCGTAGGGCGCCAGCTGGCGTGCGATGCCCAGCATGGTGCCGTCGCCGCCGACCACGATCGCGGCATCGGCCTGTTCGCCGATTTCGGCCAGGGTCAGCGCCGGATATTTTCGCAGTTCAGCGTGCCGGGCCGTCTCGCGCTCGACGACAACGGTAAACCCCGACTCGTCAAGAAAAGAGGTGACTTCCAGCAGCGGTTTTACAATACCCGCGGCCATGGGTTTGCCAACGACGGCAATCGTTTTGAAGCGGCAGGGCTGAATGGGAGATGAGGACGACATGGCCGAGATTAGACCATAATTCCCCGTGTTGTGGCAGCGCCATGTGAGCAAATCCGCACAAGATCCATGAGCAGGATGGCAAGGCTTTTCATCCATTGCCCGCCGCTGCAAAGTCCCTGCGCCAACCCACGCACAAGGCCATCCGATTTGCTCTACACTGTACTGCATGAATTGGCTCAACGACGGGCGCGCTTCGCTGGAACGCTGCGGACACGCTCGCTACAATACGCACCATGCAACTCGATAATCGAGCACAAACTCTGCTGAAAGCCCTGGTGGAACGTTATATCGCTGACGGTCAGCCAGTGGGTTCGCGCGCCCTGTCGAAAATTTCAGGACTGGAAGTGTCCCCGGCGACCATCCGCAACATCATGGCGGACCTGGAAGAAATGGGCTTCGTCGCCAGTCCGCACACCTCCGCCGGCCGGGTGCCGACGCCGCGCGGCTATCGCTTTTTCGTCGACACGCTGCTGACGGTATTGCCGATAAACGAAACCACGGTAGGTTCCAAGCTGCCGCCCCGCCTGCAGGCCAGCTCACCGCAAAAGATCATTACCAGCGCAGCGCAAACGCTGTCTTCGCTGTCGCAATTCGCCGGCGTGGTGCTGACGCCGCGCCGCGAATCGGTATTCCAGCAAATCGAATTCCTGCGCCTGTCGGAAAAGCGCATCCTGCTGGTCATCGTTTCCCCAAACGGAGAAGTGCAGAATCGCTTGCTGCTGACGGAAACCGATTACACGCCTTCCCAGCTGGTACAGGCCGCCAATTACATCAATCAGCATTTCTCCGGCATGCGCTTCGAGGAGATGCGGCAAAAGCTGCAGGCTGAATTGCGCCAGTTGCGCGACGACGTGGTGCAACTGATGCAGGCCACCGTGGACGCCGGCAGCGATGCGATGAGCCAGGATGGCGAAGACGTAGTAATCGCCGGCGAGGGCAATCTGCTGGACGTGGCCGAACTGTCATCCAACATGGATTCGCTGCGCCGCCTGTTCCAACTGTTTGAACAGAAAACCAACCTGGTGCAGTTGCTCGACGTCTCCAGCAAGGCCACCGGCGTGCAGATTTTCATCGGCGGCGAGTCGCAGCTGATGCCCATGGATGACATGAGCGTGGTCACGGCGCCGTATGAAGTCAACGGCAAGATAGTCGGCAAGCTGGGCGTGATCGGCCCGACCCGCATGGCTTATGAGCGGGTGATACCTATCGTCGACATCACGGCCAAGCTGCTGTCCAATGCCTTGAGCCATTCCTAGCCCCAGACATGGCTGACTCGGCCAGCGCCTCCATTTTCCGCATCGGCCTGATTTCCGACACCCACGGCCTGCTGCGGCCGGAAGCGACAGCAGCCTTGCGCGGCGTGGACCATATCATTCATGCCGGCGATATCGGCAAACCCGCCATCCTCGAAGAACTGGCCCGCATCGCGCCCATGACGGTCGTGCGCGGCAATAACGATACCGGCGAGTGGGCGGCCGGACTGGCGGATGCCATTTCCATTGAACTGGCCGGCATGCCTATCCATGTACTGCACGACATCAAGGAACTGGGGAAATATGCCGATCCAGGCCAGGCGCAAATCCTGATTGCCGGACATTCGCATCAGCCGCTGGTTCGCGAGGAAGCCGGCATCCTGCATGTGAACCCGGGAAGCGCGGGACCGCGACGGTTTCGCCTGCCGATCAGCGTGGCGATATTGACGATTCGGGAAGAGGCGGAGAAAAGAACGGTAAGAACGGTGGGAGCGGCGAGAACGGCGCAAGCGGAAATCATCCGCTTGCTATGAACGTCTATCGCACTAGCGGGTGCGATGAGGGCATTTCGGCTTGATGCAGTGCGCGTAGAGCGCCAGCGCATGCTCGGTCAACTCGAAACCGCGCTGGGTCGCGATACGATGCTGACGCTTTTCGATTTCTTCATCCACGAATTCTTCCACGTGCCCGCAATCCAGGCAGACCAGGTGGTCGTGATGTTCGCCCTGGTTCAGTTCATACACGGCCTTGGCGGTTTCGAAGTGGTTGCGGGTCAGGAGCCCAGCCTGTTCGAACTGGGTCAATACCCGGTACACGGTGGCCAGCCCGATATCCATGTTCTCGGTCAACAGCAGCTTGTACACATCTTCTGCGCTAAGGTGACGGACCTGGCTGGTCTGGAAAATCTCGAGGATTTTCAGGCGCGGCAGCGTTGCCTTGAGGCCGCTGGCTTTCAGTTCGGAAGGGTTATCATTCATGATCTTGCTCGCATTCAGATTATCTGCTTTATCATATAGCGTTTGAGTAGCTTGCTCAAACACTTTGACTCTATCTAATCTCATGTTCATGCCTACTCGTCAAGCCTCACGGCTGTTGCGCTTTTCTGTACTGGCGTGCGCACTCCTCGTTGGCGCCTGCGCTTCCAAGCAAAAGGCGGCGGAACCGGTTGCTGCCGCAACGGATGGCCTCCAAACGGTAAAAGAGCGCCGGATACTGGGTTTTCTGACCCCTTATCGGCCGGATGTCCAGCAGGGTAACTTCATTTCCCAGGAAATGATGCAGCAACTCAAGATCGGCATGACGCCTGAACAGGTGCGCTTTGTGCTCGGCACGCCGCTGGTGACGGATGTATTCCACGAAAATCGCTGGGATTATCCGTTCCGTCTGCAAAAAGGCACTGGCGAAGTCATTTTCAGCCGCGTCACGGTTCACTTTGAAGACAAGCGCGTGGCCCGCATCGATGGCGGCGATTTGCCGACAGAGCGCAACTTCCTGGAGCTGCTGTCGGACGACGCAGCCAATTAAAATAACCGGATTATCCCTATGAGTTCCTTGCATATCGCCGTAGCAGGCGCTTCCGGCCGCATGGGCCGCATGCTGATCGAAGCCATCCAGAACGCACCTGACACCGTCCTGAGCGGCGCACTGGATATCCCCGATTCTCCCGGCCTGGGCACCGATGCCGCTGCCTTTCTCGGCCAGCCGGCCGGCGTGAACATCGAATCCGACCTGGCAAAGGGATTGGCAAACACCCAATACCTGATCGACTTCACGCGTCCGGAAGGTACGCTCAAGCACCTGGAATACTGCGCCGCGCATGGCATCAAGATGATCATCGGCACCACCGGTTTCGATGAAGCCGGCAAAGCGGCGATCGCCGAAGCGGCAAAGAAAGTCGCGATCGTGTTCGCGCCCAACATGAGCGTGGGCGTGAACGTGACGATGAAACTGCTGGAAATGGCGGCCAAGAGCTTTTCCGAAGGCTACGACATAGAAATCATCGAAGCCCACCATCGCCACAAGGTCGATGCGCCGTCGGGCACCGCGCTGAAAATGGGCGAGGTGATCGCCGATGCGCTGGGCCGCGATCTGAAGGAAGTGGGCGTTTATGCGCGCGAAGGCGTGACCGGCGAACGCGAGCCTTCGACCATAGGCTTTTCGACCATACGTGGCGGCGATATCGTCGGCGACCATACCGTGCTGTTTGCCGGCATAGGCGAGCGCATCGAAATCACGCACAAATCCGCCAGCCGGGTCACTTATGCACACGGCAGTCTGCGCGCCGCCCGCTTCCTCGCCGACAAAACGACCGGCCTGTACGACATGCAGGACGTGCTGGGCCTGCGTTAAAACCATGCATTAGCGCTAACTTGACGCCCCCGCTTGTCAGCTGAACTTTTCAGCTAAATTTGTCAACCGAGTCGCCCCGACCCCATAAAGCGCCGGGGCGATTTTCCTGGTGGTGACAATTTCTCTTACTGCAGATGGCATGAAATCAATTCGCAATTCCTGCCTCTACCGAAATCCTTCCCTCTACCTTTTTTCTCCTGTGCGGCATGCGAGCCTGAGCTTTGCAATGCCCAGGCTCGCTCCTCACTAAAGCGAAGGCAGCCAAAAAACAAGCCGCCCGAGCCGGGACTGCCCACGGCACGCAACGCTTCCCTCTCGCAGACTGGTTTCCGGCCCCCATTCCCTTTACACTCCACGATTAATTTCCTTATCGCTATCCAGCATGAATCCCACCGTTGCGAATCCCGGACTCAGCCTTGCGCACTACTGGGCACAGAGCGATGCCGTCAGCCATTCCGTCGCCTACGTGCTGCTCGTGATGTCGCTGCTATCGTGGTATTTCATCCTCTCCAAGGGATGGAGCGCGTGGCGCATTCGCCGCAGCGCAGGTTCACTGGAACATTTCTGGAAAGCGCCGAACCTGGCGGCAGCCATCACCACGGTGAAGGCTGCCGATCCGGAAAATGTCTACACCCCGCTCGCGGCCCAAAGCGTGCAAGCGGCCGGCACCAGGCCGCAGGAAGGCTCGCTCAACGCCGCGACCGATCCGGGCGAACTGATCACCCGCACGCTGCGGCAGGAAATCAACCGCGTGTCCGCGCGCCTGGAAAATGGCCTGACCGTGCTGGCCTCGGTCGGTTCGACCGCCCCTTTCGTCGGCCTGTTCGGCACTGTCTGGGGCATTTACCATGCGCTGATGGCAGTATCGTCCAGCGGCACGGTACAAATCGACAAGATCGCCGGCCCGGTCGGCGAAGCGCTGATCATGACGGCGGCCGGCCTGGCGGTCGCCATTCCCGCCGTGCTCGCCTACAACGCCTTCACCCGCGTCAATCGCGTGACGCTGGCGGAACTCGATGCCTTTGCCCATGACCTGCATGCCTATCTGACCATGGGAACGCGGGTTGCCAAGCAAGACTGACGACTAAAGACTGACAACTGATCTGACAACGGATACGCAAGGAATCACGATGGCTTTTGGCGGATTCAACAACGACAAGCCGGCGCAGCCCATGTCGGACATCAACGTCACGCCCATGGTGGATGTGATGCTGGTGCTGCTGGTGATCTTCATCATCAGCGCGCCGCTGTTTACCCACGCCATCCGCCTCGATCTGCCGGCGGCCGAGGTTGCACCGGC
The DNA here is from genome assembly GCA_023422955.1 of Pseudomonadota bacterium. Taxonomy (GTDB): domain Bacteria; phylum Pseudomonadota; class Gammaproteobacteria; order Burkholderiales; family Burkholderiaceae_D; genus JAEZLB01. The sequence continues at coordinate 18,433 of JAFAGG010000118.1, forward strand.
GCCGCAAGCAACGGAAGCCGTCACCATCGCCATCGACGGCGACGGCGCCATCTACTGGGACGATGCGCCGGTGACCTTGCAAGAGTTGTCTTCCCACCTGGCGCGGGTAGCCAAGAACACGCCGCAACCGGAATTGCAACTGCATGCCGACAAGGCAACTCGCTACGAAGTAATCGCGCAGGTGATGGCAAGCGCACAGAACAATGGATTGAGCAAGATAGGCTTCATCACGGCTCCCGCCTCCCGGCCTGACGAGAAATAAGGCCTCGCTTTCCTTCGCGATCATCCCCTCATTGCCTGGCGTAGCGATGATTGCGCCAGAATCGGCGTTCCCGCGCGCTATGGCGCGAGCCTCCCCGGTATAATGTCCGGTTTATATCCCCTTTTTGGCAGCATCCGTCATGCAAGAGAAATACATCCCCGCCGACGTAGAAAAAGCGGCGCAAGATCACTGGAAAACCACCGACGCCTATCGCGCGGTAGAACACGCCAAGGACAGGAACGGACAGGAAAAGAAGAAATTCTATGCCTGCTCCATGCTGCCCTACCCGTCCGGCAAGCTGCACATGGGCCATGTGCGCAACTACACCATCAATGACGTGATGTACCGCTTCCTGCGCATGAGCGGCTACAACGTGCTCATGCCCATGGGCTGGGATGCCTTCGGCATGCCGGCGGAAAATGCGGCGATGGCCAATCGCGTGCCGCCGGCGCAATGGACCTATGCCAACATCGATTACATGAAGCAGCAGATGCAGGCCATGGGACTGGCGATCGACTGGTCGCGCGAAATGACCGCCTGCAAGCCCGAGTATTACAAATGGAACCAGTGGATGTTCCTGAAGATGCTGGAAAAAGGCATCATCTACAAGAAGACCGGCACCGTGAACTGGGACCCGGTGGACCAGACCGTGCTGGCGAATGAACAAGTGATCGACGGTCGCGGCTGGCGTTCGGGTGCGCTGATCGAAAAGCGCGAAATCCCGATGTATTACGCGCGCATCACCGACTATGCGGAAGAATTGTTGCAGCACGTGGAAAACGGCCTGCCCGGCTGGCCGGAGCGCGTGCGCCTGATGCAGTCGAACTGGATAGGCAAATCCACCGGCGTGCGCTTTGCGTTCACCCACGACATCCGCGACGGCGACCAGCCGATCAATGACGGCAAGCTGTGGGTCTTCACCACCCGCGCCGACACCATCAAGGGCGTGACCTTCTGCGCGGTGGCCGCCGAACATCCGCTGGCAAGCTTTGCGGCAAAAGACAACCAGGAACTGGCCGCCTTCATCGACGAATGCAAGAAAGGCAGCGTGATCGAAGCCGACATGGCGACGATGGAAAAGAAAGGCATGCCCACCGGCCTGTTCGTTTCGCACCCCCTGACCGGCAAGCAAGTCGAAGTCTGGGTCGGCAATTACGTGCTGATGAGCTACGGCGACGGCGCGGTGATGGGCGTTCCCGCTCACGACGAACGCGACTTCGCCTTCGCCAAGAAATATGCCTTGCCTATAGAACAAGTCATCACGGTCGATGGCAAGATGTTCTCGACCGAGACCTGGCATGACTGGTATGCCGACAAGGAACAAGGTTACTGCATCAACTCCGGCAAGTACGATGGCATGCGCCATGCCGAAGCTGTCGATGCAGTAGCGGCCGATGTGGCCGCGCTCGGCCTGGGTGAAAAGAAAATCACCTACCGCCTGCGCGACTGGGGCATTTCGCGCCAGCGTTACTGGGGCACGCCCATCCCGATGATCAACTGTGCGGAGTGCGGCTCGGTGCCGGTGCCGGAAAAGGATCTGCCGGTCGTGCTGCCAGAAGACTGCGTGCCGGACGGCAGCGGCAATCCGCTCAACAAGCATGAAGCCTTCCTCAAGTGCGATTGCCCGAAATGCGGCAAGCCGGCGCGGCGCGAAACCGACACCATGGATACCTTCGTGGATTCGTCGTGGTACTACATGCGCTACTGCTCGCCAGGTAGCAACGATGCGATGGTCGATGCGCGCAACGATTACTGGATGCCGATGGACCAGTACATCGGCGGTATCGAACACGCGGTATTGCACTTGCTGTATGCGCGCTTCTGGACCAAGGTCATGCGCGACCTGGGCCTGGTGAAATTCGACGAGCCCTTTACCAACCTGCTGACGCAGGGCATGGTGAACAATGAAACCTATTACCGCGAAGAGGCGTCCGGCAAGAAGAGCTGGTACAACCCGGCCGACGTGGACCTGACGCTGGATGACAAGGGCCGCCCGCTCGGCGCCATCTTGATCGCCGACGGCAAACCGGTGCAGATCGGCGGCGTGGAAAAGATGTCGAAGTCCAAGAACAATGGCATCGATCCGCAGGCGCTGATCGACCAGTACGGCGCTGATACCGCTCGCCTGTTTACGATGTTCGCCTCGCCGCCGGAGCAGACGCTGGAATGGTCGGACTCGGGCGTGGAAGGCGCGAACCGCTTCCTGCGCCGGGTCTGGAACTTTGCCTACAACAATGCTTCGCGCGTCAGAAGCGCATTAGAAACCCATCCCCATCCCAACCTTCCCCTTGAAGGGGAAGGTGAGAGCGGGGCGCAAGCGCCGGTAAAGAATCTGCGCCGCGAAGTTCACAAGATCCTGCAGCAGGCCGACAGCGATTTGCGCCGCATCCAGTACAACACCGTGGTATCGGCCTGCATGAAGATGCTGAATACGCTGGAAAGCGCGAAGCTGGATGACTCGGCAGCATCGAATGCGGTGATCGCGGAAGGCCTGTCGATTTTCCTGCGCATCCTGAATCCGATCGCGCCGCATCTCACCCATGTGCTGTGGCAGGAACTGGGCTTTGTAAAAGAGCACGGCGAGATTCTCGACGCGCCCTGGCCGCAGGTCGATGGCAGCGCGCTGGAGCAGGATGAAATCGAACTGGTGGTGCAGGTCAACGGCAAGCTGCGCGGCAGCGTGCGAGTGCCCAAAGCGGCCGACAAGGCCGCAGTGGAAGCAGCTGCGCTGGCCAATGAAAATGTGAAGAAGTTTGTCGAAGGCACGCCGAAGAAAGTCATCGTGGTGCCGGGCAAGCTGGTCAATATCGTAGTGTGAACATGAGGGCAGGCACCATGCACAAGAGACGCGTTCTGCTGGGCTTGATAGCGACTGGCGGCCTGCTGTCGGGTTGCGGTTTCCGCCTGCGTGGTTCCGACCGGGCCGCCAGCTTTCCGTTTCAGCGCATCTATGTCAACCAGCCGCCCAACACGCAATTGGGTGCCGATCTGCGCCGCCAGCTAGCCCCTTACGATGGCCTGACCATCGTGGAGACCCTACAGGAAGCGCAGGTAGCGCTGCATATCCAGTCAGAATCGCGCGACAACGTGATCCTGACCCGCAACAGCCAGGGGCGGGTGCGCGAATACGATCTGCGCTATGCGATGAATTACCGTGTAACTGACGGCGGCGGCAAGGAATTACTGCCTGCTTCGCAAGTGGCCATCAGCCGCATGCTGAGCTACAACGAGAATGCAGCGCTCGGCAAGGAAGCGGAAGAAAACATGCTGTACCGCGACATGCAACTGGATGCGATACAGCAGATCATCCGCCGCCTGTCGCTGCTGCCCATCACCGCTCAAGGATAAACATGCAGCTCCGCGCCGACGCACTTGATGCGCATCTCGCCAACACGCTGGCGCCGCTGTATGTGATCACCAGCGATGAGCACCTGCTGGCGCTGGAAGCCGCCGACAAGATACGCAAGGCAGCGCGCCGGCAAGGCGTCTCGGAGCGGGAAGTCCTGACGGCGGAGCGTTATTTCAAATGGGGCGAACTGCTGGCGGCCAACCAGTCGCAGTCACTGTTCGGCGATAAGAAACTGATCGAACTGCGCATCCCTTCCGGCAAGCCCGGCAAGGAAGGCGGCCAGGCGCTGCAGGAATACGCGGCCAATCTCAGCCCCGATAACGTAACGCTGATCACCCTGCCCAAGCTGGACTGGGCCACGCAAAAAGCGGCGTGGGTGAATACCTTGCAACAGGCCGGCATTTATATCGACATTCCGCTGGTCGAACGCGCGCAACTGCCGAACTGGATCGCCTCGCGCCTTTCTGCACAAGGCCAGAGCACCGAGCGCGAAGCGCTGCAATTCATTGCCGACCGGGTGGAAGGCAACCTGCTGGCGGCGCACCAGGAAATCCGCAAACTGGCCTTACTGCATCCGGAAGGCAAGCTCGGCTTCGAGCAGATCCAGGACGCGGTATTGAACGTGGCGCGCTATGATGTGTTCAAGCTCAACGAAGCGATGCTGGCGGGCGATGTGGCGCGCCTGGCGCGCATGGTGAACGGGCTGCAGGGTGAAGGCGAAGCGCTGCCGCTGGTGTTGTGGGCGGTGACGGAGGAAGTACGCACCTTGTACACGCTGAAGTCGGGCATGGAGCAAGGCAAGCCACTGGGCGCCTTGCTGAAGGAATACCGCATCTGGGGACCGCGCGAGCGCCTGATGGAACCGGCGCTGCGGCGCCTGACGCGCGATGAACTGGGCGCCGCGCTGCAGCAGTGTGCGCAGATAGACAAAATGGTCAAGGGCCTGCGGGCACCGGCATTCAGCGGCGATCCCTGGAACGCCTTGCTGCAGTTGGGAATGAGAATAGCCCTGGGACGGGAACTGGTGGCGGCGGCCGCCTCTTAATCGAGAGAAGCAACATGGATATCAAACAGTACATGAATGAAGTCGGTCAGCGCGCGCGCATCGCATCGCGTGCGATGGCCAAGGCGGACAGCGCTGCCAAGAACCGCGCGCTGCTGTGCATCGCCGCCGCAATCCGGCGCGATGCGGAAGCCCTGCGCACCGCCAACCGCGTGGACCTGGAAGCGGCGAAGAAGAACGGTCTGGAAGCAGCGATGCTGGATCGCCTGACGCTGTCGGACAAGGCGATTGCCACCATGGCGGAAGGCCTGGAACAGATTGCTTCCTTGTCCGATCCCATCGGCGAAATCTCGAACATGAAGATACGTCCGACCGGCATACAGATCGGCCAGATGCGCGTGCCGCTGGGCGTGATCGGCATCATTTACGAAGCGCGTCCCAATGTGACGGTCGATGCGGCCGGCCTGTGCATCAAGAGCGGCAATGCGACGATATTGCGCGGCGGCTCGGAAGCGATTCACTGCAACCAGGCGCTGGCGAAGCTGGTCAAGGAAGGCCTGAACGAAGCAGGCCTGCCGGAAGATGCGGTGCAGATCATCGAGACCACGGATCGTGCGGCAGTCGGTGAGCTGATCACCATGCCCGAGTATGTAGACGTGATCGTTCCTCGGGGCGGCAAAGGCCTGATCGAGCGGCTGATCAAGGAATCGAAAGTGCCGATGATCAAGCATCTGGACGGCATCTGCCATGTGTACATCGACGACAAGGCCGATCTAGAAAAGGCGCTGAATGTCGCTTTCAATGCGAAATGCCATCGCTACGGCACCTGCAACACGATGGAAACCCTGCTGGTTGCACGCTCGATTGCACCGGCCGTGCTGCCCCGACTGGCGACGCTTTATCAAAGCAAGGAAGTGGAACTGCGCGTCGAAGACGATGCGCGCCTGATCCTGGGCGACTATCCCTTCCTGGCCGAGGCAGGCGAAGAAGACTGGTCCACCGAATATCTGGCACCCGTGCTGTCGATCAAGCTGGTCGATAACGTTGACGATGCGATCGAGCACATCAACCACTATTCCTCCAAGCACACGGACGCCATCATCACCGAAGACTATTCCCGCGCAATGCGCTTCCTGCGTGAAGTGGATTCCGCTTCGGTGATGATCAATGCCTCCACCCGCTTTGCCGATGGTTTCGAGTACGGACTGGGCGCGGAAATCGGCATTTCCAACGACAAGCTGCATGCGCGTGGGCCGGTTGGGCTGGAAGGATTGACTTCGCTGAAGTATGTGGTGTTTGGGCATGGGGAAGTGCGGGAGTGATGTGCTCAGGTTCCTTCCCCTTGAAGGGGAGGGAACCTGAGC
>JAFAGG010000070.1 GCA_023422955.1 Pseudomonadota bacterium
ATCTTCACCCGTATCGACATCGCTGCCGTCCGGAATTAATGGGCTCTCGTCATTGGGGAGACTGTCCTCATTGCTCACACCGGTATTGCCGCTACCGCCGCCGCAAGCCATAAGAGAAACAATAAGGGCAGAGCACAGGGTCATGCGCAATGTCAGAGAGGGGGTTTTTAAATTCATAATCAGCTTCCTTAAAAACGATGCAATGCCGAAGCGAGGAAATATTTCCGAGATGCAACGGAGCCGATTGGAATAATTTCTATAGCGATAGTTCCTGAGGGAAACATTTTGTTTCAAAGGGGAAACTGTTTTTATTCTGGCTACTGCGAAAGCAGCTTGCTCATTCAGAGGAATTACGTATGCCGACAGCAAAAGAAGTCAGTTTGCTAAGCGCTTGAGAGGAAGGCAGGGATAGAGCAGACAGGACGCGGCCCTGACGACATAGCGCTTCTTGCTTTGCGGATACGAAAAAGAGAAAGCGGAGCGGGGATTGAGAGACTGGGGAATCAGCGATGAATGGAGGCATGCGAGCCGGATTCTGCCTGAGTCAAGTTAATGGCAGTCCGTGTACCACTCGATTGGATCCGCCAATGCCCAGCGGGCGCCGAAAAATTGCCGCAAGGGCACAACATGAGCAAGCAAGAGTGAGCTAAGTCCAGCCCTAAGCCGGTTGACGCAAGCCTTGCACTTGCTGTCACTGGCCTCACTAGCCGCATCACCAGCCCGGGCGCTGTAAAAATTCCGACGCCCGGGAGGCAGTCGTGCTGGCGGTTTCTGCTTATTAATTACCCGAAGCGGCAGGGCGGCTGGCAGGCGAGGAAGCAGGAGGCGATGTGGCCGGCGTTGAAGGCTGTTTTGCCTGTTTGACCGCCAGTCCCAGATCGATAACCGCCATCGCATAAAAATAACTGCGGTTGTAATGGGTGATCGCGAAGAAGTTCGGCGTGCCCAGCCAGTATTCCGTCGGCTCGGTCCCGTTCTGCAGATCCACCAGGCCGTAACGAAATTCGGGGGGCGTTCCTTCCTGCGGACGCACGCCGGTGCGGCGCACGTCTTCCAGCGTATTTTTTGCGGCCAGGCCCTGTTTCAGCAGGTGGCCCCATTCTTCCGGGTTGTCCGACACGCTGGCCGGAAAGGCAAAGGGCTGACCAGATTGCCAGCCATGACGAACCAGGAAGTTGGCCACGCTGCCTATGGCATCGGCAGGGGAATTCAGCAAGTCGATTTTGCTGTCGCCGTCGAAATCCACGGCAAAGGCACGTATGCTGCCCGGCATGAACTGGGGCAGCCCGATGGCGCCGGCATAGGAACCGGTCAGCGTGAAAGGATCGATGCCACGCTCACGCGCCAGCAGCAATACATTGGCGACTTCGCGGCGGAAATACTCCATGCGCGGGATGCGATTGGGCGTATCCGGATAGGCAAACGCCAGCGTGGTCAGCACGTCGGGCACGCGGTAGCGGCCGGTGTAACGGCCATACAGCGTTTCCACGCCTATGATGCCGACGATGATTTCCGGCGGCACGCCATAAGTCGCCTCCGCCTTTTTCAGGGTCGCCTCATGCGCGTTCCAGAAATTGAGGCCGGCATTGATGCGGGTCGGCTCGACAAAGCGGGCGCGATAGGTTTGCCAGTTGCGCGGCTGTCCCGGTGGGGCCGGGCGCATCAGCTGGATGGCATTGTCATTGAGGCGCACGCTGCTGAAAAAGGCTTCCAGTTCCGCACGCTGAAAACCATGCGTGCCGACTAGGCCATCCATGAATTGCTGCACGTCCGTGCGTTCCAGCAGATTGGCGGGTTCGCCATCGGGGACGGGCGGCGGCAGCGGCGCATCATCGACAATAATCACGGGCTTGGCGGCCGGTGCGGTGTGTACGGTCTGCGCAGCGCCGGGCTGGCTGGCGCAGGCGCTCAGCAAGGGCAGCAGCAGGCTCAGCGTCGCGCCCAGGGAAGAAATCCGGAAGACAGTCATTTGCACTCGTTCAGCAGGGATTTGAGTTGAGAGATCAGCGCTGGCGGCACCGGGTTTCCCGGGTTGCCAGCCGCTGGTCGGCCATAACGTATGCTCTCATACAGCGCCAGAAAGCGGGAGGCTGCTTGACGTTTGTTACATGACAACACATCGCTTTCGGCCGCCAGCCGGGCGGCATAGGAGCGCGGTCCTTCATACGGCGCACGCGGAAAACCCTGCGCTTTCAGGGTGTTGCACAAATCCAGAAATAATTTGTCCAGCGGCGAACACTGGATATTTGTTCTCAGCAACAGCCATGCCATGACGGCCACGACTGCCAGGATCAGCGGCGTCATCAGCAGGATCAGCGTGCGCCAGTCAGGCTGAGAAAAGCCCAAGGATTTCAGCAGGTTTTTCTGGCGTTCCGGCGTGTAGTTCAGTATCCACTGGTTCCAGGAATTGCCGGCGGCATCTCCCCAGTGCCGCATGCGCTGCTGCAGGCTGGCAAGCCAGGAATTCTCGCCGGCATCCAGGCGTAGCAATCCGCCCAGCAGCGGCTGCGGAATGGCGGAACCCAGGTTCATGTTGATGCGAACCGGCGCAACCGCTGCGGTCGGGTCCACTCGCACCCAGCCGCGATCCTGCAGCCAGACTTCGGCCCAGGCATGGGCATCGGACTGGCGCACGACCATGAAGCCATCGAAGTTGTTCAGCTCGCCGCCCTGGTAGCCGGTCACCACGCGCGCGGGTATGCCCATCGCACGCATCAGCACCACGAAGGCGCTGGAATAATGCTCGCAGAAACCGGCGCGGGTCGAGAACAGGAAATCGTCCACCGAATGTTCGCCCAGCAGCGGCGGCTGCAAGGTATAGGAAAATGGCTGTTCGCGGAAATGGCGCAGCACGGCATCGACACGCTGCACAGGCGTGTCGTGGCGCCGGCTGATTTCCGAAGCGAAGGCGCGCGTGGCCGGGTTATAGCCGGCAGGCAGTTGCAGCCAGGGCTGGAAAGCGGCAGCGGGGGCTTCGGCCTGCAAGGCGTAATCCAGCGACGAAGTCATGTCGTAACGCACGCGCTGTTGGATGGCCTGGCTGGCGATCAGGCGGCCGTCGGCGGTGAAGCGGGCGGCATTGTTGGGCAGGGCGGGCACGCCGTGCGGCATTTCCAGCGCAAACAGCCAGCGCTGGCCGTGCGGCTCCAGCGTCACCTGGTAGCGCAGCGGCGTGCCGGCATGCTGCAAGGTGGCTGCCACGCCTGTCGTGGCGGGCGGCGGCGTCCAGGTACGGCCATCGAAATGCCCCAATACCGGGCCGCGCCAGTAGAGCGCCGACTTCGGCGGCGCGCTGTCTTCGAACTTGACCCGGAAAGCAATCGCATCGGACAAGGCCAGGCTGGAGATATTGCCGGGAGACATGGTGTTCGACAGCCCGGAGCGTCCGGCCTGGGCATCGCCCGGCAAGCGCCACAGCGGTCCGTCTATGCGGGGAACCAGCACGAACAGGATGGCGGTCAGCGGCAGCGCCAGGCCGACGATGCGAAAACTGGTCCACAGGCGCTTCCTGATAGGCGGCGCGGCGCCGGTGTACTGGAATGAAAGCTGCGCGCTCAGCATGATGGTCACGGCGGCAATCATCAGCGCGGCGGCGCCTATGGATTGCGAGTGAAAAAAGCTCGCGAGCATCAGGAAGAAGCCGAGAAACACCACCACGAATACATCGCGCTTGGCATGCATTTCCAGCAGTTTCAGCGCCAGCAGCATGGCCAGCAGCATCACGCCCGGATCGCGGCCGAAGAAAGTGCGGTAGCTGAGATAAACGCCGATCGCCACGCCCAGGGAAATGGGCAGCAGCAGCCAGCGCGGCGGTAGGCGCTGGCCGGTGAAGGTGATCCATGCGCGCCATCCCAGCAGCGCCAAGCAGACTATGGCCGACCACAGCGGCAGGTGCGGCAGATGCGGCAGCAGCACCAGCAGGCAGGCGCCCATCAGGAGCAGCGTGTCGGCCTTGTCTTGCGAGAAGGGCCGTGTGCCCATGGCGGAAGCAGGCGTTTGCCGCATGTCAGGCGACCTCATGCAAGGCCAGTGCGGTCAGGCAGGCGTGCTGATGCGCTGGGCCGAGATCGGTATGCAGGAAGCTGCGGCCCAGCTGCAAGGCATAAGGCAGGCCGCGCGCTTCCGCATCCAGTATCCATGCTGTCAGGCGCGACAGTCTCGCTTCGGTATCCAGCGCGGTCGGCAGCGCGGCGTAATTGAGCGTCAGTGCGCTGCCCGCGCCGCCTTCGAAATGCTTGCTCACCAGCTGGCTGGAACCGGCGCCCTCCAGCCGCGCAATTTGGCGCCAAGCCAGCCGGCGTAATGAGTCGCCGCTCTGGTAAGGCCGTATGCCGGCAAATTCCTGTTCGCCTGCCGGACCCGGCTCATCCTCCAGGCCGCCCATGCCCGGCGGCAGCGGCGGTGCATTGCGTTCCGGCTGAGGATAGACCAGCGCCCTGGCATCGGGCCGCCAGTAAGTCCATGCGCGCAGCAAGCCGAGCGGAAAGCGCGTTTGCAGGCGCACTCTCGGCGCCGGCAGCCAGCCGCGCTGACTGGCCGGCAGACTCAAGGTCAGGCTGGCGGATGCATGGGCGGCAATGTCCATGGGTTTTTCCACGCCCACCGGTTCTTCATCTACGAATCCCGCCCAGATCGCATAGCGGTCATGCTTGCGCCGGTTGGCGACATGCAGCGTGAATTGCGCTTCTTCGCCGGCGAATACGGGCAAAACGCGGCCGGCGGACAGATACAGGTGCGCGAGATTGCGAAAGGCCAGGTGCATGTCGACCACGGCGCAGGCGCCCAGCAGGAAAGTCAGCGCAAAGCCCAGCCCCAGGTTGTAATTGACCGAGGCCGCGAACATGGCCATCAGCAGTACCGCGCATCCCCAGCCGGCCTTGGTCGGCAGCACGAACACGCGGCCGTGGTCCAGGTAGACCTCGCCGGATTCCGGCGTACGCAGGCGGCGCAGGAACCAGCGATTGACGGGATTGTGCAGGGCCGTGTTCAGTACGCGCCGCATGGTTCAGACCGGCACGGACTTCATCAATTGCAGCACCAGGTCGCGGCTGGACAGCGCACTGCTGCTGGCCGACTTCAGTGGCCGCAGGCGATGCGCCGTCACCGGCACCAGTACCGCCTGCACATCTTCCGGAATCACGTGATTGCGTCCTTCCAGCGCCGCCCACGCCCGCGCAGCCTGCAGCAGCGCAATCGCTGCGCGCGGACTCAAGCCTTCCGCGAACATGCCGTTGTGGCGCGAAGCCTGCGTCAGCGCCTGCACATAATCGATCAATGCGGAGGAGGCATGGATGTCGCGCAGCACCGCCTGCGCTTTTATCAGCTCATCCGGCGGCATCACGGTGCGCAATTCCTTCAGCATCGCACGCCGGTCTTCGCCCATCAGCAGGGCGCGCTCGGCAGCGGCGTCTGGATAACCGAGCGACAGGCACATCAGGAAGCGGTCGAGCTGCGACTCCGGCAGCGGAAAGGTGCCGATCTGGTAGGCGGGATTCTGGGTCGCGATCACGAAAAACGGTTGCGGCAAATCGCGGGTGACGCCGTCGGCGGTGACTTGTCTTTCTTCCATTGCTTCCAGCAGCGCCGATTGCGTCTTGGGCGTGGCGCGATTGATTTCATCGGCCAGCAGCACTTGCGTGAAGATGGGGCCGGCATGAAATTGAAAGCCCTGCTTGTCGCGGTCGAATATGGAAATGCCCACCACGTCGGCGGGCAGCAGATCATTGGTGAACTGGACGCGATTGAACCTGAGTCCCAGCGTGATCGCCAGCGCATGCGCCAGCGTCGTTTTGCCCACGCCCGGCACGTCCTCTATTAACAGATGCCCGCCGGCCAGAAGGCAGACTAGGGCCTGGCGTATTTGCGTATCCTTACCGACGATGACTTTGCCGACTTCTTTTGCAACCGCGTGAACGTGAGAAAACATGTGCTTCCTGAAAACGATGGGTATGCGGGGAAACGTTATGAGAGCGTGGTTTCGTGAGATTGATCTTGTGCAAGCTTAAACCAAAGCGCGCTTGCCCCGGACCCGGTGTGGACAATTCGCCTCGTTGATCAACAGCGCGCTGGACAAATGCAGGCTTGCATTATCGGCATGGCAGGCGCGGGCAGCAGGTACAATAGCGGCTTCATTTTTAGTGGTTGTGCGCATGTCCATACAATGGTTTCCCGGTCATATGAATGCCGCTCGCCGACAGGCGGCGGAGGCAATGGAAAAGGTCGATCTGGTGCTGGAGGTGCTGGATGCACGCGTGCCGCAGGCCAGCAGCAATCCCATGATTGCGCAATTGCGCGCGCACCGGCAGCGGCCCTGCCTGAAAATCCTGAATAAAAGCGATCTGGCCGATCCCGTGGCAACCCAGCAGTGGATAGCCTATTTCAATGCGCAGAAGGATACCCACGCGATTACGATCAGCAGCAAGAAGCCGGCCGATGTGGCTCGGGTGCCGAGTGTTGCATTGAAATTGGCGCCGCATCGCGGCACGCCGCTCAAGCCTCTGCGCATCATGATCATGGGCATACCCAACGTCGGCAAGTCGACGCTGATGAATGCGCTGCTGAAAAAACGCGTGGCCAAGGTGGGAGATGAACCCGCCGTGACCAAGACGCAGCAGCGCCTTTACCTGGGTAATAACATTGTGCTGATCGACACGCCCGGCATGATGTGGCCGAAGATAGAACATCCTAGCGACGGCCTGATGCTGGCCGCCAGTCATGCCATCGGCGTGAATGCGATCATCGAAGAAGAGGTTGCGACCTTCCTGGGAGAATTGTTGCTGAAGCACTATCCGCAATTACTGACGGCGCGTTATGGCTTTGCCACCGAAGGCGTGGATGGCGTAGGAGTGATAGAAGGCGTCGCGGCGCGGCGCGCCTATCGCCTGAAGGGCGGCAGCTTCGATCTGGAAAAGGCCGCGCATACGCTGCTGCAGGATTATCGCGACGGTGCGCTGGGACGCGTCAGCCTGGAAACGCCGCAAAGCCGCATCGAACTCCTGGCGACTTATCAGCCACCGCCTTCGCTGGGCGAATCTCCCGAATCGATCGAGGGAACGGAAAACGATTAAGCCGATCTAGAGCTTTTGACAAGTGCTGCATTCCTGCGGCACTTCCTTCTTGATAAGGAGAAAAGTATGAAGGCGATCACACCGTTGCTGGCTGCACTGCTGCTGGCGGGCTGTCATTCTTTCGGAACCTCGGATAGCGCTTCCGATACCAGGCGGGCAACTGCCGACCTGGAAGCCAAGAGCGGATCGAATGTGAAAGGCACAGCGAAATTTACCCAGCGCGATGGCAAGATAAATATCGCAGTCAATGCCTCAGGCTTGCAGCCCAATGCCGAACATGCGATTCATATCCATGAAAAAGGGGATTGCTCCGCTGAAGACGCGACCAGCGCCGGCCCTCATTTCAATCCCGAAAGCCAGCCGCACGGTCATCCGAAAGAAACGAAGCGCCACGCCGGCGATTTGCCCAATCTGCGTGCCGATAGCCAGGGGCGGGTCAAGACCAGCTTCGAAGTGACAGGCATTACGCTAGACAAGGATTTTCGCGGCGTGCTGAACCGCGCGCTTGTCATTCATGCCAAGGCCGACGACTACAAGTCGCAGCCCGCGGGCGATGCGGGTGGGCGGATTGCCTGCGGCGTCATCAAGGAAAGCTGAGCCGCAGTTGAGGCACAGTTGATGCGCAGTTAATGCATGAACTTTCGAAGGCCGCGCATTTCACGCCGCCTTCGATTCGCTTTGCTGATAGAATAGCGCTCGGCGGGCCCCTGCGCATTGTGGCATGGTGAAACTGGTCAGGTCGGGAACGAAGCAGCCACAGCCGTTATCCATAAGTGCCGCAGATCAGGCTCGCCCCTTCTTTTTTCCTCAGTTTCCTTCCTCGCTCTCTCTTTTTTCTTCCCCTGTTTTTCATGCCGATACCGTGAATTTTGACGTTCATTGCGAGAGGTGGGGCTGAAAATTTATCCAGATAGACAATACTGCCTCTAAGCAGCGGCAGGTCGGGTAAAATGCACAGTGTTTTAACCGCCGTGACGACCATGTCCTATCAAGTCCTTGCCCGCAAGTATCGTCCCCGCAGCTTCGAAACGCTGGTCGGGCAGGAGCACGTGGTGCGGGCACTGACGCATGCGCTGGCACAAAAGCGCCTGCATCATGCCTATCTGTTTACCGGCACCCGCGGCGTCGGCAAGACCACGCTGTCGCGCATCCTGGCCAAATCCCTGAACTGTACCGGCGCCGATGGCAATGGCGACATCACGCCCACGCCCTGCGGCGTATGCGATGCCTGCGTGGCCATCGATGCCGGACGCTTCGTCGATTACATAGAGATGGACGCGGCGTCGAACCGCGGCGTCGACGAGATGGCGCAGTTGCTGGAGCAGGCGGTGTATGCGCCCTCGAATGCGCGCTTCAAGGTCTACATGATCGACGAAGTGCACATGCTCACCAACCATGCGTTCAATGCGATGCTGAAGACGCTGGAAGAGCCGCCCGCGCATGTGAAATTCATACTCGCGACCACCGATCCGCAAAAAATTCCCGTCACCGTGCTGTCGCGCTGCCTGCAGTTCAATCTCAAGCAGATGCCGGCCGGTCACATCATCGGCCACCTGGAAAACATCCTTGGCCAGGAACATATCGAATTCGATCTGCCGGCGCTGCGCCTGCTTGCGCAAGGCGCGCAGGGCTCGATGCGCGATGCCTTGTCGCTGACCGACCAGGCGATTGCCTATGCCGCCGGCAAGGTCACGCTGGAAGCGGTGCAGGGCATGCTCGGCGCGCTGGATCATGCTTACCTGGTCAAGGTGCTGGATGCGCTGGCTGCGCAGGATGGCGAAGCGCTACTGAGCGTAGCCGATGAAATGGCCGCGCGCAGCCTGTCGTGGAATGCCGCGCTGCAGGATCTGGCGACGCTGCTGCATCGCATCGCGCTGGCGCAGACGGTGCCGGCCGCAGTACCGGAAGATTTACCGGAGCGCGAAGACATCATGCGCTTGGCGGGCTTGTTCGATACGGAAGACATCCAGCTTTTCTATCAGATCGCCATTCACGGCCGCAATGAACTGGGCCTGGCGCCGGACGGTTATGCCGGTTTTTCCATGACGCTGCTGCGCATGCTGGCTTTCCGCCCGGATCATGTCGGCAGCGTATCGGCCTCCGCCAATGCGCCGGGCGTCGCAAGGCCGAAGCCGGCTGCGCCTGCTTCGGCACGAGAAGCTAGCGCTCCCGCAGTGGCGCGTGCCGCGATGCCTGTGGCGGTTCCGGCAGCTCCATCGACGGTCCCTGTTCCCGCTGCGATGGCAACGCCTTCCGCCGCGTCCGCTGCATCCAGACCGGCCGCTCCTGCCGGCATGAGTCCTGCGCGCGCTGCGCTGGAAGCGGCACGCGGACTGACACGCGGCGGGGCATCGAAGCCGGCCGCGCGTGCGCCGTCTGCGCCGCCGCCATGGGAAGAAGCACCGGCAGCTCCAGCAAGCCCTGTTGCCGCGGCTGAAAAAAAAACTGAACCTGTTATAGAGGCACCTCAGCAAGAGGCGGTACCGCAAGTCCTTGCAACACCAGCCGCAAGCGCCACATCCGTGCCGCCGCAGGAATCCGCCGAGCCTGTTGCGTCTGCAGCCTCCGCTGCAGCGACTACTGCCGCATCTCCCCATACGCCTCCCGCGACATCTTCCGCCCCCGCCTTCCATCCGCTGCCTTCCGTGAACTGGAATGGCGACTGGCCGCAACTGGCGGTCAATCTGCCGGTGCGCGGCGTTGCCCAGCAACTGGCATTGCAAAGCGAGCTGACAGGCGCGAGCGAAGAGGGCGAGGGACTGCAACTGCAATTGCGCGTGCCGCTGGAGACTTTGTGTTCGGCCGGCAGCGTGGACAAGCTGAGCACTGCGCTGACTGAGCATTTCAAGCGGCCGGTGCGCGTTGTCACGGAAATCGGCAGCGTGCGTCATACCGCCAATGAAAAACTGATGGCCGAGCGCGCGGCGCGCCAGCGCGAAGCCGAGCAAACCATCAATAACGATCCTTTCGTGCAGACACTGATGCGCGAATTCGGCGCGAGCATCGTGCCGGGATCGATCAAACCCGTGTAATCAACAGAAAACAGAACAGGAGCAGATCATGATGAAAGGCCAACTGGCAGGCTTGATGAAACAAGCCCAGGCAATGCAGGACAACATGAAGAAGGCGCAGGAACAGCTGGCAACGATAGAGGTCGAAGGACAGTCGGGCGCCGGCATGGTGAAAGTGGTCATGACCTGCAAATATGCGGTCAAGCGCGTGACCATCGATCCTTCGCTGCTGGCCGATGACAAGGACATGCTGGAAGACCTGGTGGCTGCCGCCTTCAATGATGCGGCGCGCCGGGCAGAGGAAACCGCCCAGGAAAAAATGGCCGGTGTGACGGCGGGCATGCCGCTGCCTCCCGGCTTCAAGATGCCGTTCTGATGCCGTATCGAAGTGAGCACGGAATAAGCTCGTGAAATCTCCTTCCAGTCTCGACTTTCTGACGGAAGCGCTGCGCAAGCTGCCCGGCGTCGGTCCCAAGTCGGCCCAGCGCATGGCGTATCACCTGATGCAGCACGATCGGGAAGGTGCCGCCATGCTGGGGCGCGCGCTGAGCCAGGCGGTGGAGAAAGTCCATCACTGCGCGATGTGCAATACCTTCACCGAGCATGAGGTCTGCGAGCTCTGTTCCGATGCGGAGCGCGATGCCGCGCTGTTGTGCGTGGTGGAGACGCCCGCCGACCAGTTGATGATCGAGCAGACCCTGACCTACAAAGGCTTGTACTTCGTGCTGATGGGGCGCCTGTCGCCGCTGGACGGCATCGGTCCCAAGGACATTCACCTGGAAAGACTGATGGCGCGTGCCACCGACGGCATCGTCGAAGAAGTCGTGCTCGCCACCAATTTCACCAACGAAGGCGAGGCCACCGCGCACTACATCAGTGAGACATTGAAGGCGCGCGGCCTCAAGGTCAGCCGCCTGGCGCGCGGCGTGCCGGTGGGAGGCGAGCTGGAATACGTGGATGCCGGCACGATTGCGCGCGCGATGCTGGACCGGCGTTCGACATAAACTTCGCACTGCGGCAAATTGACGCAGGGTTTGCAAATTCTCTTCGAGTCCACCATGGATAAGACACGTTCAGCCGGCCCGCTGGCCGGCGTCAAAGTGCTTGAGCTCGGCACACTGATTGCCGGACCTTTCTGCTCCCGCATCCTGGCCGAATTCGGCGCCGAAGTCATCAAGATCGAGTCGCCGGATGGCGGCGATCCGATACGCCAGTGGCGCGTGCTGAAAGATGGCACCTCGCTGTGGTGGCATGTACAGGCACGCAACAAGAAAAGCATCACGCTGAACATGAAGGATGCGCGCGCGCAGGACATCGCACGCAAGCTGGCGCTGGATGCCGATGTGATCATCGAGAATTACCGTCCCGGCGTGCTGGAACGCTGGAATCTCGGTTATGAGCAGCTCAAGGCCATCAATCCCGCCGCCATCATGGTGCGCCTGTCCGGTTATGGGCAGAGCGGCCCGCTGAAGGACTTGCCGGGCTTCGGCGCCATCGGCGAATCCATGGGCGGCCTGCGTTATGTTTCCGGTTTTCCTGACCGGCCGCCGGTTCGCATAGGCGTGTCCATCGGCGATTCGATTGCGGCGCTGCACGGCGTGATCGGCGCGATGATGGCTTTGCGTCATCGCGATGTCACAGGCGGCCGCTGGAATGGAAAAACTGGCGCGGACTGCGTGGCAGGCCAGGGACAGATGGTGGACGTGGCGTTGTATGAAGCGGTGTTCAACATGATGGAGTCGCTGGTGCCGGAATATGATCATGCCGGCGTGGTGCGCGAGCGTACCGGCGGCGCCTTGCCGGGCATCGTGCCTTCCAATACATACACCACCGGCGACGGCGAAAGTATCGTCATTGCGGGTAATGGCGACGCGATCTTCAAGCGCCTGATGCTTGCCATCGGCCGTGACGACATGGCCAACGATGCGGGGCTGGCGCGCAATGACGGCCGCGTGCCGCGCACGCAGGAAATCGATGAAGCCATCCAGCAGTGGTGCGCGACGCAAACCATCGATACTGCGCTGGCCACCTTGAAGGCTGCCGATGTTCCGGTTGGCAAGATTTATTCGGTGCGCGACATGATGAGCGATGCGCAATTTATTGCCAGGAACATGTTCGAGCAGCATCAGTTCAAGGATGGAACGCCTGTCAAGATGCCGGCCATCACGCCTAAATTGTCGGAAACGCCGGGTCAGACCAAGTGGCTGGGGCCAGAGTTGGGAGAACACAACATCGAGATATTGAGTGAATTGGGTTATGACAGGGAAACCATTGATCAGCTCAAGCGCGAAGGTGTACTCTGATGCAAGTTAGTCCTTCATAATTTTTATAAAAAGCAGGACAGATCACGGCAAGAATGGAGGAGTGAAGTATGGGGGCACCACGAGTATTGAAGGCAGGGGTCAAATTTACGGTGAGCGTGGAATTTGTGGAACATGAATGCCTGGTTACCCGCGAGGCACTGGACAAGCTGGCAAACCTGAAAACCGGCGAGGCCGATCCGATGGAGATTTTTCGCGCGTATGAAGGGCAGATCTGCGGCGTTGCGCGTCGCCTGATTGCCGCCAAAGTGCAGGGCAAGCCCTTGCAACTGGGGCCGCAAAGTTTTCATTAGTTTTACTGATTCCCAGGCCTGTGCCGGAAGCAGATGCTAATAATAAAAATGCCCGCGTCATGCGGGCATTTTTATTCACCAAGCTTGCAGTTTGCGAATGTCCTTGCTATCTGCAAGGTACTTCTCGCCATGTCCGCCGAACCCATGCTATCTGCATAGTGTTCACGTCGTTCAGGCGACTGCAGGAAATTTGACGGCGCTGGTAAGCGCCAGCCAGGAGTGAATGCTTTCGCGTGCCGAGGCAGCGAATCGCTGCCGATTATACGGCGCGGATATTGCTGGCTTTTTCGCCTTTGGGGCTCATGGCGATCTCGAAAGACACGCGCTGATTCTCCGCCAGGCTCTTGAAGCCGTTGGACTGAATGTCCTGAAAGTGAGCAAAGACATCCTTGCCGCCATTGTCAGGGGTAATGAAGCCGAAGCCTTTTGCGTCGTTGAACCATTTTACGATGCCGGTTTGTGTACTCATTTGTATTTTCCTAAATTGTATTAAGGGCAATAGCGCCCGATAGAGCTAAGGGCACTCAAGACCAAGAGGGAGAACCGTAGGGAGACAAACAGGAATGGCTCGAATGAGCAAGACAGGAAAGGCCAACAAACGACAACGACTTGATGCAAGTGCTGAAACCACTATACAGGCAAAAGCGCTTCTGACCAAGACATATCTGATTTATTTTCAGAGAGCGTTCAAAAGCTTGCTGACATGCACTGTATGAGTGGTGAATCTGCTCAGTTAATAAGCTTGATTAATAACGACGACGAGCGTGCGGGGAAGGTCCGGGGCCGCGTTTTTCGATGTGACGGAAGGTGATGCGCGCCTTGCTAAAATCGTAAGGAGACATTTCCAGCGTTACCTTGTCACCAGCGATGATGCGGATGTGATTTTTGCGCATCTTGCCGGAAGTGTAAGCAATGAGTTCATGCCCATTCTCCAGGTTGACCAGAAAACGCGAGTCACGCAAAACTTCGATAACCTGACCATTCATTTCAAGTAGTTCTTCTTTTGCCATTAACGACTCCAGTATAAAAAGTGGCTGATCTGCTCAGCGACTATAGGAAATATCCGCAGCCAAGCATGGATGGGTAATACGGATATTTCGTTGAACTCTCGTCATCGCATCAGGCAAGCGAGAGGCTGAAATTTTGACCTGTCAGCGCGGCTGCGCACCGAAAGGAGAAGAGTGGAAAGCGGGAGCGTCAGAAACGCACGAGACCGATGTAATTATGATGGAAGGCGCTCGCTCAGAAGCGGGCGGCCGTTATCGGATAGGCGACAGTATACAGCATTCGATGCTTCAGTGCTGATTTGACCGATTGACGCAAGTCGGTTTGCTGGCGGACTCGAGCCGGCTGGCGGCATGGCAGCGTATCCGCAGGATGCCGCATTCAATCCGCAATCAGGATGTCGACGACGATGCCGGTTGCAATCGCGACAAGGAGATAGTGGCTGTCTACCACGACCCAATGGTGTCCATGTGGCGGTCGGTGCAGGTGATGGTCATGCCAATGATGGAGCACATGGTGGTGATGGTGATAGGTCTTGGGCAAGGGACGGCCGCGATGGAAGCGGCTGACATCGCCTACCGGCCGCGGAGTGCTATAACGACGATGCTCCTGGCGGACCTGCGGTGGATGGTGGGGACGGGAAGGGCGGGCATGCTGATCCGGCCTGTTGCCATGCTGGCGACCCTCATGGCGCCTGTCATCGCGACGCTCATGATGCTGCCCGGGGCGCCGGCCATCATGGCGGTTCTGGTGGCGTTCTTGCTGGCGGCCCTGGAACTTGTCAGAGGAGCCGCCATGAAAACGGCCCGGATGTCCTGAGGGTTGGCTTAATGCGGCGGTGCTTATCAGTGCAAGGCTAATTGCAGCAAGGGTAAAAATGAGCGCATTGCGTCGCATATGTCCTCCTCGATTCCCGTCAGGCTGGTGAATAAGTTCTGATTGGCAGCATGCTCCCGGAGCAATTCATCAAGGGGACTTCTTACTTCCCTTTACACGCGCTTCGCTATAACTACAGACGCGTTACAGGAGCGAAATAAAACGGCATGCACACGGCATTCAATGGAGGCATCCCGAACCGGAAAACCGGCCTCCAAACCTAGGCGGCGGGCGGCGCTGCCGGGAATAACCACAGATAGGCGACCCAGGTCATTATCATGAAGGCGACCACCAGGGCCACTTTTTTCAGTGGCCGTTTTTCAACGAAGAGCATAACGCCGGCAACGAGAAAAATGACGACGGCAGTCAAAAAGTGCGGCGATTCCATGTGCGGTTACCTTTGATAGGCAATTCTGGTTGATCTTTTCCCCGTGAAGCGAAACAAGTCTAATGAAGCGTCCTCAAGGTGGCAAGCGATTCCATGCAAAGGCCGGCACGGCCCGCAACGAACGGGCCAGCGCAGGCTCAGTGGCTGATGGTCCTGGAAAAGGCATTCATCACGATGACGCCGGCAATGATGAGTCCCATGCCGATCACGGCCGGCATGTCTAGTTTTTGCCCGAACAAGACGATGCCGATCAGGCTGATCAGTACGATGCCTAGGCCCGACCAGATCGCGTAGGCGACGCCGACCGGCAGGGTTTTCAGGGTCAGCGACAGGAAGTAAAACGAAACCGCATAACCCGCCACGACGATCAGCGATGGCCAGAGCCGGGAAAAGCCATCGCTGGCTTTCAAAGCTGAGGTGGCGATGACTTCTGAAATGATGGCGGTGCCGAGGAATAACCAGTGTTTCATGCACACTCCGATGGGAAATAAAAAGGGCCGGTGCTCTGGCGAGTACAGGCCCTGGGTCTTGCAGGCGCCGGAGCAACCGGCGGCAGGCATTACATGATTGCCTTGACCAGTTGTTCCAGCTTGATCGCATCGGCGCAAAACACGCGTATGCCTTCCGCCAGTTTTTCGGTTGCCATCGCATCGTCATTCAGCAGATAGCGGAAAACTTTTTCATCCAGCACCAGTTTTTCCAGGTCTGCATTTTTCGCGGCTTCGGGCATGAGCTTGCGCTCGACCTTGCCTTCGGTGTCAGCCAGTTTTTGCAGCAGGTCGGGGCTGATGGTCAGCAGGTCGCACCCGGCCAGTTCGATGATCTGCGAGGTATTGCGGAAGCTCGCGCCCATCACTTCGGTGCGGTAACCGAACTTGCGGTAATAGGTGTAGATGCGCTGCACCGATTGCACGCCGGGATCGTCGGCGCCCTGGTAATCGGTATTGTTGGCCTTCTTGTACCAGTCGTAGATGCGGCCCACGAATGGCGAAATCAGCTGCACATTCGCGTCGGCGCAGGCAGCGGCCTGCGGCAGCGAGAACAGCAAGGTCATGTTGCAGCGTATGCCTTCCTGTTCCAGCACCTGGGCTGCGCGTATGCCTTCCCAGGTGGAAGCGATCTTGATCAGCACGCGCTCGCGCGAGATGCCCGCGGCTTCGTAAAGCGCGATCAGTTCGCGGCCCTTGGCGATGGTGCCTTCGGTATCGAAAGACAGGCGCGCATCGGTTTCGGTCGACACGCGGCCCGGGATGACTTTCAGGATTTCGCGGCCGAAAGCCACCAGCAGGCGGTCGATGATTTCGCCCATCGATTTGCCGGCGTTGTCGCGCACTGCCTGTTCCAGCAAGTGGCGATATTCATCCTTTTGCACCGCTTTCAGGATCAGCGAAGGATTGGTGGTGGCATCCTGCGGCGCATAGGCCTTCAGGGATTGAAAGTCGCCGGTGTCGGCGACTATCGTCGTGTACTGCTTCAGTTGTTCAAGCTGGTTCATGGTAATAAGCGCTTATAACGAGAGCAAACGAGATGGCATTGTACGCAATCTCTCTGCAAACCGGCCGGTTTGCAGAGAGGCGTGTCGTTCGTTGACAAGAAATGCCGGGCAATCGAAGCCGGTTTATTCGTCTTCCAGTTCCGGCAGCACTTCCTCGCGCCATTGCAGGCCGCCGTCGCGGCTGATCAGTGCGCTGGCAGCAGCCGGCCCCCAGCTGCCGGAAGTGTAGGGCAGGGGTTCTTCTTCGCCTTTTTCCCAGTATTCGAGGATGGGTTCCACCCAGGACCAGGCTGCCTCCAGTTCGTCGCTGCGCATGAACAGCGTCAACTGTCCGCGCAGCACGTCCAGCAGCAGGCGCTGGTAGGCATCCATGCGCGGCGTGCGGAAGGTTTCGCTGAAGTCCAGTTCCAGGTCCACCATCTTCAGGCGCATGCCGTCACCGGGTGTCTTGGCCATCAGGTTCAGGTACAGGCCTTCATCGGGCTGCAGGCGTATCACCAGCGAATTGGGCTGGAAGCTGCTGGCGGGCTGCTCGAAGATGGAGTGCGGAATCGGCTTGAAACGCACCACGATCTCGGCCAGCTGGTCGGCCATGCGCTTGCCGGTGCGCAGGAAGAAGGGGACGCCGGCCCAGCGCCAGGTATCGATCTCGGCCTTCACGGCCACGAAGGTTTCGGTGCGCGAGCGTGGGTCGGATCCCGGCTCCCTGCGATAAGCCGGCACGGCGACGCCGTTCACATGGCCGCTGCGATACTGGCCGCGCACCACGTTGGTGGCCAGCGTGGTGGAGGTGAACGGTTTCAGGGAATTCAGTACCTGCAGTTTCTCATCGCGTATCGCGTTGGGCGCACTGGAGGTGGGCGGCTCCATCGCCACGATGCACAGCAATTGCAGCAAATGATTCTGCAGCATGTCGCGCAATGCGCCGGAAGATTCGTAGTAACCCATGCGGTTGCCCACGCCCAGTTGCTCGGCGATGGTGATCTGCACATCCGAAATGTATTCGCGCCGCCATAGGGGCTCGAACAAGACATTGCCGAAACGCAGGGCCAGCAGGTTTTGCACCGCTTCCTTGCCGAGATAATGGTCGATACGGAAGATCTGGGTTTCGTCGAAGACGCGTCCGACTTCCAGATTGATCTGGCGCGCACTTTCCAGGTCGCGCCCCAGCGGCTTCTCCAGCACGACGCGCGCATTGGGCGTGGCCAGCCCGCATTGCGCCAGGTTGTTGCAGATGCGAGCGAAAAGCGTAGGCGGCGTCGCCAGGTAAAACACGCGGGTCAGATTGGGGTCGGTGCGCAGCGCTTCTGCCAGTTGCCTGTAACTGTCGGCATCGTTGGCATCCAGCGATACATAAACGAAGCGCTTGCAGTAACGCTCCCAGGTGGCGGCATCCAGCGTGTCCTGAGGGATATGGGGTTTGGAATTCTGTTCGACGACTTCCAGGAATTGCTCGACGCTCCATTCGTGACGGCCGATGCAGACAATGCGGGCAGTGGGCGGAAAGTCGCCGCCGCGATCCAGGGCATACAAGCCCGGCAGCAGTTTGCGCATGGCCAGATCGCCGCCACCGCCAAACAATACAAGGTCAAAGTCTTTCAAGCGCATAGGAGGGGATCCCATTAAGAAATGCGTTCTAGATTAACATTCCCGCCCTGGGTTCGTCCGCAATTTTGTCTGCGCACCTGGCGCGACAGGGAGCGGACCATGCCAGGCGGCCTATCCGTCAACGCGTATTTGGGCATGAAACAGAGGGCCGTGTTCCCCATTCCTGGTGAAAAACGTTTTAGCGGCGGGCAGCACGAGCCCTGGCAATCAGGGCGTTGGTGGAGCTGTCATGTTTTTCCGGGTGGGCTTCGCCTTCCAGTTCGCTCTGTATGGTCTTGGCCAGCACCTTGCCGAGTTCCACGCCCCACTGGTCGAAGCTGTTGATATCCCAGAGCACGCCTTGCACGAAAGTCTTGTGTTCATACAGGGCAATCAGCGCACCCAGCGTCGCCGGCGTCAGCTTATCCATCACAATCGTGTTGCTGGGGCGGTTTCCGGTGAAGGTCTTGTGCGCAACCAGTCGTTCGATTTCCGCGGCGGGTAGATTTTGCGCCTGCAGTTCGCGCCGGACCTCGTCGGCGTGCCTGCCTTTCATGAGCGCTTCGGATTGCGCAAAGCAGTTCGCCAGCAAGGCGCCATGGTGCGAAGGCAATTCATGAGTGGGCTGCAAGGCGGTAATGAAATCCACGGGGATGAGGTCGGTGCCCTGGTGCAGCAACTGGAAGAAAGCGTGTTGCCCGTTGGTGCCGGTGTCGCCCCAGATCACGGGGCAGGTCGGCGAGGACAGGCTTTCGCCGTTCAGGCTGACGCGCTTGCCATTGCTTTCCATTTCCAGTTGTTGCAGGTAACCGGGGAAATGCGCGAGGTCCTGGTGATAGGGCGCGATGGAAATCGAAGCGGCGCTGAAGAATTCACGATGCCAGTAGCCGACCGCGGCCAGGATGACGGGCATGTTGCGCTCCAGCGGCGCAGAGCGGAAATGCTGATCCATGGCGTAAGCGCCGGCAAGAAATTCGCGGAACTGTTCCATGCCCACCGCGAGTGCCAGCGGCAAGCCTATCGCCGACCAGACGGAGTAACGGCCGCCGACCCAGTCCCAGAAGGGGAACATGTTGTCGGGGTCGATACCGAAAGCGGTGACGGCCTCGGTATTGGTCGATACCGCGACGAAGTGCCGCGCAAGAGCGCTTTCGCTGCCATGCTGCAGAAACCAGTTACGCGCCGAACGCGCATTCATCATGGTTTCCAGCGTAGTGAAAGTCTTGGAGGCAATCACGAACAACGTGGTTTGAGGATCGATCTTCTTGAGCAGCGCATCCAGGTCATGTCCGTCCACGTTGGAGACGAAATGCATGGACAACTGCGGCGCGCTGAAACTGCGCAGCGCCTGGCAGGCCATCTTGGGGCCCAGATAAGAGCCGCCTATGCCGATGTTGACCACGTCGGTAATCGTCTTGCCGGTATAGCCTTTCCACTGCCCGTTGCGCACCTGGTCGCAGAAAGCGCCGATGCGATCCAGCACCGCATGAACATCGGCGATGACATCCTGGCCGTCCACGATCAATCTTGCCTCGCGCGGCGCACGCAATGCGGTGTGCAGCACCGAGCGTTGCTCGGTAGAGTTGATTTTTTCACCGGCGAACATGGCATCGCGCCGGCTTTCCATGCCGCGCTGTCGCACCAGCGACAACAGCAGATTCAGGGTGTCGGCATTCAGGCGATTCTTTGAGTAATCGAGCAGCAAGCCCGCTGCTTCCACCGAGAAGCGGGCAAATCGTTCCGGGTCCTGCGCGAACAAATCCCGCATTTGCCAGTCTTTTGCTTTAAGGTGGTGTGATGCGAGGGAAGCGTAGGTGTCGGTGTCGGACGAATGAATGGCGGGCATGGCAGGCGTCATGAATAAAGGCGGGTCGAATCGAATCCTACTATACTTGGAACTCGATGCACCACGCGGCAATCGATGAGTTGAGTTCGAAAGACCGCCATTTCACACCAATTCCGGCCAATCTTCCATCACCAGTCGACGGTCTGTTGAGCGTGGACAACTTTCTCGCTCATAGCGCTGAGGCCGCTGGTAATGGTTGATGGAAACCGCATTAAATTCGACATGGTCTTGCTCCCTCTGAGACGCAATCAACTTCTTTCAAGGAATCCATGATGGCGATTCACAAAATGCTCGCGACAGTGACGCAGCGCATCGTGCAGCGCAGTCGTCCCTACCGCCAGGCCTATCTGGAAAGGGTAGAGAAAGCGCGTGTCACCGGCGCGCAGCGCGGTTCATTGTCCTGTACCAATCTGGCGCATGGTTTCGCCGCCTTTCCGCAGCACGAGAAGCTGATCCTCAAGCAGGTGCAGGAACCTTCGATTGCGATCGTGTCTTCCTACAATGACATGCTGTCCGCGCACCAGCCCTTCGTGCGCTTCCCGCCCATCATCAAGGAAGCGGCACTCGAAGCAGGCGCCGTAGCGCAATTTGCAGGCGGCGTGCCTGCCATGTGCGACGGCATCACGCAGGGCCAGCCAGTCATGGAACTGTCGCTGTTCTCGCGCGACACGATTGCGATGGCGACTGCCGTCGCCTTGTCTCACAACATGTACGATGCGGCGGTTTATCTCGGCATCTGCGACAAGATCGTACCGGGCTTGCTGATCGGCGCACTGCATTTCGGCCATCTTCCTGCCGTATTCATTCCAGGCGGCCCCATGCCTTCGGGCTTGCCCAATAGCGAAAAGGCGCGCATACGCCAGTTGCATGCGCAGGGCAAGGTCAGTCGCGAAGAATTGCTGGAAGCCGAAAGCAAGTCTTATCACTCGCCCGGCACCTGCACCTTCTATGGCACCGCCAACAGCAACCAGATGCTGATGGAATTCATGGGCCTGCATCTGCCGGGCGCAGCCTTCATTCAACCGCAGGATCCCCTGCGCGATGCCATCACCCGGGCTTCCACGCGCCGCGCGGTGGAAATCAGCGCGTTGCGCAAGGACTATGCGCCGGTCGCAAAAGTGATCGACGAGAAGGCGATCGTCAACGGCATCGTGGCGCTGCTGGTCACCGGCGGCTCGACCAATCACACCTTGCACCTGGTTGCGATTGCCAAGTCCGCCGGCATCGTGATCGACTGGGATGACTTCAACGACCTGTCTGCAGTTGTGCCTTTGCTGACGCGGATTTATCCGAATGGCGATGCCGACGTGAACTACTTCCATGCAGCCGGCGGGGTAGGTTTTCTGATCCGGGAATTGCTGGATGCCGGTCTGCTGCATGAAGACGTGACCACGATACTCGGCCAGGGCTTGCGCAATCATTGCACCGATCCCTACCTGGAAGAGGGCAAGGCGATCTGGAAGCCGGCCACCGCGACCAGCGGCGACGAGCATGTGCTGCGTCCAGTCGGCAATCCCTTTTCGTCGGATGGCGGCCTGCGCCTGATGCAGGGCAATCTGGGACGCGGCGTGATCAAGGTGTCGGCGGTCAAGCCGCAGCATCGCGTGGTGCAGGCGCCCGCCATCGTATTCCATGCGCAGGAAGCATTGATCGAGGCCTACAAGCGCGGCGAGCTGAACCGCGATTTCGTCGCCGTAGTGACCTTCCAGGGACCGCGCGCCAATGGCATGCCGGAATTGCATGCGATGACCCCGGTGCTGGGTACCTTGCAGGACCAGGGCTACAAGGTGGCGCTGGTGACCGATGGCCGCATGTCGGGCGCTTCCGGCAAGGTGCCATCGGCAATCCACATGTCGCCGGAAGTGCTGGCCGGCGGCCCCCTGGGCAAGGTGCGCACCGGAGACATGCTGCGTGTCGATGGCGAAGCCGGCGTGGTCGAAGCGCTGGTGCCGGAGGCCGAATGGAAGGCGCGCGCTATAGATCGCGCCGATCTGTCGCACAACCAGGTGCTGATGGGACGCGAACTGTTTTCGGCTTTCCGTCGTGTAGTCAGCAGCGCGGAAGAAGGGGCGGCCACCTTCGGCTTGCCACCGCTGCTCGATATGCCGGAGCAGACCGGGATCATGCTGCCCAGCGCCGATGCCGAGCCGTTCTCCGATGAAGATAGCGTGGTGAGAGGAATGCCATGAATAAAAAACTGATTGAAATCATGCATGCATCGCCGGTCATCCCGGTGATTGCGATCGAACACCCGGACCATGCGCTGCCGCTGGCGAAAGCGCTGGTTGCCGGCGGCATACGCGTGCTGGAAGTGACGCTGCGCACGCCTTACGGACTGGATGCGATACGTGCGATAGCGCAGGCGGTGCCGGAAGCCATCGTCGGTGTGGGCACGCTGACCAGGCCGGAAGAACTGGTGCAGGCGCGTGATGCGGGTGCGGTGTTTGGCGTGTCGCCTGGGCTGACCTCGGCGCTGATCGCGGCGGCTAAGACCAGCGG
Source organism: Pseudomonadota bacterium (assembly GCA_023422955.1). Classification (GTDB taxonomy): domain Bacteria; phylum Pseudomonadota; class Gammaproteobacteria; order Burkholderiales; family Burkholderiaceae_D; genus JAEZLB01. Next base: position 22,389 of record JAFAGG010000070.1, read on the forward strand.
CTTGCCGCTGTTGCCGGGCGTGATGACGCCTTCCGAAGTCATGGCAGCACGTGAAGCCGGATTTTTCCAGCTCAAGCTTTTCCCCGCCGTGCCGGCCGGGGGCGTGGGCATGCTCAATGCGATTGCAGGGCCCTTGGCCGATGTGCTGTTCTGTCCTACCGGCGGCGTGTCGCAGGACAATGCGCCGCAATTTTTGGCGTGCAAGAACGTGGCATGCGTGGGCGGCTCCTGGCTGACGCCGCAGGATGCGATCAAGGCGGGGGACTGGGACAGGATTACTTCGCTGGCCAAGGCGGCCAGCCTACTTCGTCAGTAAGGGGAAATTGCAGAACAGCGGCTGCCGTTATGTCGGCGGCCGGTTGTTTGGCGGCATTTCAGCTCGGCTGAGCCTGCAGCAAAGATGGGTTGCAGAGTTGCAGGTGAATCAGTTGTAGGTAATGGTGAGGCTCTTGACGTCGGCCGGGTTGCCCGACAAGGCGCCGGGCACCCGTTCCGAAGCAAGGGACATGGCTCCTGCCAGGTCGGTTGTCTGCGTGGTCACCACTTTTTCATGCGCATCCCGCTCGGTTACGGTGACCTGTGCCGGAGATGGCGCTTTAATCGTTGCGGACGTCCTCGCCTTATCGGCCAAGGCTGGTTGAACCAGACAAAAGAAAAGGGCGATTCCCAGGCAATAAAGCGGAGACTTAAGCGGAGACTTCATCAAAGGCTTTTGCTTGTTCAGAGGTTGCGATGCGGGAGCGAAGAAGGATTTATTTTCATGCCGCGTGGCGCTATTTTACTATTTCCCCAGGGAAATATGTTTGGGAGTCAGTTGCCGGGGATGGATTAATTTGTGAAAACCCGCTCAGCAGCACAGGCGGCAGCAATGGAACGGTTTTACTTTCCAAATAAATAACTCATGTCCGCAAGGGCTTTGAATTCCAGCGCATTGCCGCTGGGATCGAAGATGAAAAAAGTGGCCTGTTCATCGGGCTGGCCCTCGGAATGAATGGCCGGTTCCACCGCGAAACTGACGCCCGCCTGTCGTATGCGCTTGACCAGTTCATGCCATTGCAGCATCGTCAGCACCACGCCGAAATGCGGCACCGGCAGATGGCGCTCATCGACCGGCGCATGCAGTCTATCCAGTTTCATATCCGGTTCCAGGTGAGCGACCAACTGGTGACCCATCAGTTCGTATTCCAGCCATCGCCGGCCGCTGCGTCTTTCCAAGCATCCCAGCACCTTGCCGTAAAAGCTGCGTGCCGCATCAAAGTCGTGAACGGGTATGGCGATGTGGAAAGCTTGCAGGGAAGTCATGTCAGTTTCTAATGGGATATCGGCGTGAATGTTGGCGTAAAGGTCGACGCGATTGTAACGCAGCGCATCCCCAGCATTCCATTTGGCTGACGCCGCTCGCGCTTTTCTCAAATTTCTCACGGCCGGCAGACGGGTCCGTTAGAATACGGCCATTCCCCTCTTCCGTTTTTCTCCATGACACAAGACGAACTCAAACAAGCCGTTGCCCGTGCAGCGATCGAATATGTCGTAGCAGGCGAAATCGTCGGTGTGGGCACCGGTTCCACCGCCAATTTTTTCATCGACGAGCTGGGCAAGATCAAGGACAAGATCAAGGGAGCGGTTGCTTCCTCGGAAGGCACGGCGGCTCGCCTGCGTTCTCACGGCATAACAGTGCTGGATCTGAACGAGGTCGATTCCATGTCGGTGTACGTTGATGGCGCCGACGAAATCACGCCTCAGGGCGCGATGATCAAGGGCGGCGGCGGTGCGCTGACGCGCGAAAAGATCGTCGCCTCGGTTGCCGATCGTTTCATCTGCATTGCAGATGAATCCAAGCTGGTCGGCGTGCTGGGCAAGTTCCCGTTGCCGGTGGAAGTGATTCCTATGGCCCAGGCCGTGGTAACGCGCAAGCTGGCGGCGCTGGATGGCCAGCCGGTATTGCGCATGAATGGCGATCAGCCTTATCTGACGGACAACGGCTGCATGATACTCGACGTGTTGGGATTTACAATTCAGGATCCGGCCGAGATGGAAAACACGATCAACCGGATTCCGGGCGTTGTGACCGTAGGTCTGTTTGCGCAACGTGGTGCGGATGTGTGCCTGTTGGGAACGTCCCAGGGTGTGCGCACGCTGAAGTTCTAATTCGCTTGCTGCATTAAAAAAGCCCGCAACTCAGCGGGCTTTTTAATTCGTGCTTATTCCGTGGGCGGGACATAACCGGCAGCGGCATCGGCGCCATCGCCGAAGAAGTGCTTTTCCATTTGCGTAGCGAGATATTGACGCGCGCGCGGATCGGCCAGGTTCAGGCGGTTTTCATTGACCAGCATGGTCTGGTGTTTCAGCCATGCGCCCCAGGCTTCCTTGGAAACGTCTTCGTAAATGCGCTTGCCCAGCGCGCCGGGATAAGGAGGGAAGTCCAGACCTTCGGCTTCCTTGTTGAGTTTGATGCAGTGGACCATGCGGGCCATTTTTTTCTCCAGAATAAGTACGTGGCCGGGCCGGGGCTCAAGCCAGAATGGAACAAGACAGAACCTGCATTATAAGTGCTTGATCAGAACGATGGATTTGCGCTGCCAGTTGTACATGGCTTGCCTGTCCTTGGGCAAGTCATCCACGCTGGCGGCAACGAAGCCGCGCTTCAGGAACCAGTGGGCAGTGCGTGTCGTCAGCGCAAACAGCTTGTTGAAGCCGCCGGCACGTGCACGGTTTTCTATATGCTTCAACAGGCGTTCGCCGTCGCCCTGGGTTTGCACTTCTGGGTTGACTACCAGGCAAGCCATTTCCGCCATCTTTTCCTTGGGGAAGGGATAGATGGCGGCGCAGCCGAAGAGTACGCCATCGTGTTCGATCACCGAGAAGTTGTCGATTTCGCGCTCTATCAGTTCCCGCGGACGCTTGACCAGCGTGCCGTCGGTTTCCAGCGGTTCGATCAGCTTCAGGATGCCGCCCACGTCCTCGATCGTGGCACGGCGCAGGCTTTCCAGGTTTTCGGTGGACACCATGGTGCCCACGCCATCGTGAGTAAACAATTCCAGCAGCACCGAGCCATCGCTGGCAAACGGCACGATATGCGAACGCGGCACGCCGCCCTGGCAGGCTTCGATGGCATGCTGCAAATAATAGGCGACATCGGGTGCCAGATATTCCTGCTCCAGCATCTGTCTTGCCTGGTAGGGCGAGACTTCGCGGATTTCCATGCCATCCCGGTCCTTCATCAACGGATGCTCGGTAATGAAGATCAGCTTGTCGGCGCGCAGCGCGGTAGCGGTGGCGACGGCCACGTCTTCCATGGTCAGGTTGAAGATTTCGCCGGTAGGCGAATAACCGAGCGGCGGCAGCAGCACCAGCGCACCCGCATCCAGGATGCGGTGTATGGATTCAAACGCCACCTTGCGCGGCACGCCCGTCAGTTCCAGGTCGAGGCCATCGATCACACCCATGGGACGCGCGATGACGAAGTTGCCGGAAATGATGCGCAGTTCCGCGTGCGCCATCGGCGTATTCGGCAAGCCCTGGCTGAAGGCGCCTTCGATATCGAGGCGAATTTCGCCCGACGCTTCCTTCACGCATTCCATCGCGGCCGCATCGGTAATGCGTATGCCCTTGTGGAAACGGCTTTCCTGCTGGCGCAACGCCATCTGTTCCTGCACCTGCGGCCGCGCGCCGTAGACCAGCACGATCTTGATGCCGAGCGCATGCAGCAGGGCCAGATCGTGCGCGAGCACGGGCAGAGCGCCGGCTATCACCAGTTCGCCCGGAAAAGCGACGACAAAGGTTTTGCCGCGGAAAGCGTGAATGTAAGGCGCGACCGAGCGCAGCCACTGGACGAATTGGACCGAGTTTTCCA
>JAFAGG010000038.1 GCA_023422955.1 Pseudomonadota bacterium
CGCCCAGGCTTGCAAGCCTGGGCCGTTCCGCGAGCAGGCGACATGTCGCCTGAAACCCTCGCTACACCCCTAACCCTCCCCTTGAAGGGGAGGGAATGTAACTGAGGGATGCTCTTAGAATCTAAAACTTACCCCAACTCTTTCACCAACTCCGGCACCACCTCAAACAGGTCGCCAACAATCCCGTAATCCGCCACCGAGAAAATCGGCGCTTCAGGGTCTTTATTGATCGCTACGATGGTCTTGGAATCTTTCATACCGGCCAGATGCTGGATCGCGCCGGAGATGCCGACGGCGATGTACAGTTCGGGGGCGACGATCTTGCCGGTCTGGCCTACCTGCCAGTCGTTCGGCACATAACCCGCGTCCACCGCAGCGCGCGACGCGCCCATGGCTGCATTCAGACGATCCGCCAGCGGTTCCAGGATCTTGAAGCTTTCCGCCGAACCCAGTCCGCGACCGCCGGATACCACGACCTTCGCGCCGGTCAGTTCGGGCCTATCCGATTTTGCCAGTTCGCGCGAGACAAAAGCGGACGTGCCGGCATCGGCCACCGGCGTCAGGCTTTCAATCGCTGCCGAACCGCTGCCTGCTGCGGCATCGAAGTTGGTGGTGCGCACCGTGATCACTTTCACCGGGTCAGCCGATTGCACGGTCGCAATCGCATTGCCGGCATAGATGGGGCGCTCGAAGGTATCGGGCGAGTCTACTTTAGTGATCTCGGAAATCTGCGCGACATCCAGCAGTGCTGCCACGCGCGGCAGGATATTCTTGCCGTAGGCGGAAGCCGGCGCGAGGATGTGCGAATACGAAGATGCCAGGGCCACGGCCTGGGCTGCCACGTTCTCTGCCAGACCATTGGCGAAATAATCGGCATCGGCAACCAGTACCTTGCTCACGCCCGTGGCCTGTGCAGCAGCCTGCGCGGCGGCCTGGCACTGATGGCCGGCGACCAGCACGTGCACATCGCCGCCGCACTGGGCGGCTGCGGTGATCGTGTGCAGGGTGCTGGCTTTCAGGCTGGCGTTGTCGTGTTCGGCAATAACGAGTGCAGTCATGTTCTTTTCCTTTACTGGATGACTTTGGCTTCGGTCTTGAGCTTGGCGACCAGCTCTGCCGCATCCTTGACGATCACGCCGGCGGTGCGCTTGGCAGGCTCGGCGACCTTGACCGTCTTCAGTCGCGGCGCGACATCCACGTTCAAGTCTTCAGGCTTGATCACATCAAGCGGCTTTTTCTTGGCCTTCATGATGTTGGGCAGCGTCACGTAACGCGGCTCGTTCAGGCGCAAGTCAGCGGTGACTACTGCAGGAAGCGTGATAGCCACGGTTTCCAGTCCGCCATCCACTTCGCGCGTCACCACTGCCTTGCCGTCTTCGATCACGACCTTGGAAGCGAAGGTCGCTTGCGGCCAGTTCAGCAGCGCAGCCAGCATCTGGCCGGTCTGATTGCAGTCGTCGTCGATGGCCTGCTTGCCAAGGAATACCATCTGAGCCCCTTCCTTGTCGGCCAGCGCCTTAACCAGCTTGGCGACCGCCAGCGGCTGTAGTTCGACATCGGTTTCCACCAGGATGGCGCGGTCGGCGCCGATAGCCAGCGCGGTGCGCAGGGTGTCCTGGCATTGCGTCACGCCGCAGGACACCGCGATGATTTCCGTCACCTTGCCGGCTTCCTTCAGGCGCACGGCTTCTTCCATCGCGATTTCATCGAAGGGATTCATCGACATCTTGGCATTCGCGATATCCACGCCCGTGCCATCGGATTTCACGCGCACCTTGACGTTGAAGTCAACCACGCGCTTGACCGGAACCAGTACTTTCATAGCTTGTCCTTGAGATAGCCAAATTAACCAAACCCGCGATTATAGAAGATCGGGGCGATCCGCCGCGCAGCCAGCAAGGCGGCGGACAATGAGAGTGCGCTTATTTATGACGCAACATGACGCCCATGACACCGCAAATGATGCCTGTGACGCATCATTTGCGGCGCATGTAGAAGGTGAATTCCTTGTCTGCTTCCAAATGATCGAGCAGCGTGTTGCCGGTCTGCTTGGCAAACGCCTGGAAATCGCGCACCGAGCCCGTGTCGGTCGCGACCACGCGCAGCACCTGGCCGCTGGTCATTTCCGCCAGCGCCTTCTTCGCCTTCAGGATAGGCAGGGGACAGTTCAGTCCCCTTGCATCCACTTCCTTGTCAAACTCCATCACATGCTCCCAAAACCTCGGCCCGCGCCTGCCTAGATCAGGCGCGTTCCTTAACCCAGTCCGCCACGCTGGCCAATGCCTGCGCCAGCCCGCCCGGATCGGTACCGCCGGCCTGCGCCATGTCGGCACGGCCGCCGCCCTTGCCGCCCACCTGCTGGGCCACAAAATTCACCAGCTCACCCGCCTTGACCTTGGCCGTTGCGTCAGCGGTCACGCCCGCGATCAGGCTGACCTTGCCATCCTTCACCGCTGCCAGAACGACAGCGGCAGTCTTCAGCTTGTCGCGCAGCTTGTCCATGGTGTCGCGCAGCGTCGGCACATCGGCGCCTTCCAGCGTTGCGGCCAGCACCTTGATGCCGTTGATATCGACCGCCTGCGTCACCAGATCGTCGCCCTGCGAGGAAGCCAGCTTGCCTTTCAGCGCATTGATTTCGCGCTCCAGCCCTTTCACCTGCTCCAGCACCTGCGCCAGGCGCGACGGCAATTCGGCCGGTTGCGACTTCAGCGTGGTGGAAGCGCTGTGCAGCGTTGCTTCCAGGGATTGCACGTAATTCAGCGCATTCTCGCCGGTGATCGCTTCCACGCGGCGAATGCCCGCTGCCACGCCGCCTTCGCTGACGATCTTGAAAAGACCGATATCGCCGGTGCGCTTGACGTGCGTGCCGCCGCACAGCTCGCGGCTGGAACCGATATCGAGCACACGCACGGTTTCGCCGTATTTTTCGCCGAACAGCATCATCGCGCCAGTCTTCTGCGCCGATTCGATATCCATCACGCGTGCCTGCGTGTCGGCGTTCGCCAGGATTTCCGCATTCACGCGCTTTTCGATTTCCAGGATCTGGTCATGCGTAACCGCTGCATTGTGCGTGAAGTCGAAACGGGTCTTGTCCGCATCGACCAGCGAACCCTTCTGCTGCACATGGTCGCCCAGCACTTCCCGCAAAGCCTTGTGCATGATGTGCGTGACCGAGTGGTTGCGCATGGTCGCAGCGCGGCGCGCACCATCGACCGATGCCTTCACCTTGTCGCCGACCTTGATCGTGCCCTGGGTCTGCGTACCGTGATGACCGAACACGTCGGCCTTGATCTTTTGCGTATCGTCCACGCCGAACTGCACGCCTTCGGCGGCGATGATGCCCTGGTCGCCGACCTGCCCGCCGCTCTCGGCGTAGAAAGGCGTGGTGTCGAGCACGACGATGCCGCTCTGGCCTTCCTTCAGCTCATTGACGGCCGTGCCTTCGTGATACAGCGCGACCACGCTCGCCTGCTCTTCCAGGTACTCATAGCCGGTGAACACGTTGCCCGCGCCGGTGTATTCCACCGCGCGTTCCATCTTGAACTTGCCGGCGGCGCGGCCTGCGGCTTTCTGCTTTTCCATCGCCGCGGCAAAGCCGGCTTCATCGACCGTCACGCCGCGTTCGCGGCAGACGTCGGCCGACAGGTCCAGCGGGAAGCCGAAGGTATCGTGCAGCTTGAAGGCTACGTCGCCCGGCAATTGCTTCGCATCGCCTGCCAGCGCGGTGTCGAGAATTTCCATGCCGTTAGCCAGCGTTTCGAAGAAGCGCTCTTCTTCCACCTTCAGGGTATCGGTAATGCGCTGCGCATCGGCCTTGAGTTTCGGATAGGCGTCGCCCATCTGCTCAACCAGGTCCGCGACCATCTTGTGGAAGAAAGGCTTCTTCTGGCCCAGCTTGTAGCCGTGGCGGATGGCGCGGCGAATGATGCGGCGCTGCACGTAGCCGCGACCTTCGTTGGAAGGAATCACGCCGTCGGCCACCAGGAAGGCGGTGGCGCGGATGTGGTCGGCGATGACTTTCAGCGAATTGTTGTTCAGATCGCTGGTATTCGTCTCGCGCGCGGCAGCCTTGATCAGCGCCTGGAAAATATCGATTTCGTAATTGCTGTGCACGCCCTGCAGGATCGCAGCCAGCCGCTCCATGCCCATGCCCGTGTCCACGCACGGTGCCGGCAGGCGCTTTATCGAGCCGTCTTCGGCCATGTCGAACTGCATGAACACGTGGTTCCAGATTTCGATGAAGCGGTCGCCGTCTTCATCCGGGCTGCCCGGAGGACCGCCGGGAATGTGCGGGCCGTGGTCGTAGAAAATTTCCGAGCAGGGGCCGCAAGGGCCGGTGTCGGCCATCATCCAGAAGTTGTCGGACTTGTACTTGCCACCCTTGTTGTCGCCGATGCGAATCACGCGCTCCGGCGGCAGGCCGATCACTTTCGTCCAGATGTCGTAGGCTTCCTGGTCTTCGTGATAGACGGTCGCCAGCAGCTTTTCCGCCGGCAGCTTGTAGACTTGCGTCAGCAGTTCCCAACCCCACTTGATGGAATCTTCCTTGAAGTAATCGCCGAAGGACCAGTTGCCCATCATCTCGAAGAAGGTGTGATGGCGCGCCGTGTAGCCGACGTTCTCCAGGTCGTTGTGCTTACCGCCGGCACGGACGCACTTCTGCGCCGTGGTCGCCGTCGTATAGGGGCGCTTCTCGCCGCCGGTGAAGACGTTCTTGAACTGCACCATGCCGGAGTTGGCGAACATCAACGTCGGGTCGTTGCGCGGCACCAGAGGCGACGACGGCACGATCTCGTGGCCCTCGGCCTTGAAGAAGTCGAGGAA
>JAFAGG010000078.1 GCA_023422955.1 Pseudomonadota bacterium
CGATATGCGAGAGAGGCACGCCGCCCTGGAAGGCCTCTACTGCGTGCTGCAGGTAGAAGGCAACATCGGCCGGCAAGTAGTCTTGTTCCAGCATCTGCCGGGCCTGGTAAGGAGAAACTTCGCGAACGTCCAGGCCGTCCTGGTCTTTCATCAGCGGATGCTCGGTGAGGAAAATCAGCTTGTCAGCGCGCAGGGCGGTGGCGGTGGCGACCGCCACATCTTCCATCGTCAGGTTGAATATTTCGCCGGTCGGGGAGTAGCCGAGCGGCGGCAGCACCACCAGGGCGCCGGCATCCAGGATGCGATGGATGCTTTCAAAGGCGACCTTGCGCGGCACGCCCGTCAGTTCCAGGTCCACGCCTTCTATGACGCCCATGGGGCGGGCGATCACGAAGTTGCCGGAAATAATGCGCAGGTCTGCATGGGCCATCGGCGTATTCGGCAAGCCCTGGCTGAAAGCGCCCTCGATATCGAGGCGGATCTCGCCCGAAGCTTCCTTCACGCATTCCATCGCCGCCGCATCGGTGATGCGTATGCCTTCGTGAAAGCGGCTTTCATTCTGGCGCAGCGCCATCTGTTCCTGCACCTGCGGCCGCGCACCATAGACCAGCACGATCTTGATGCCGAGCGCATGCAGCAGCGCCAGATCGTGCGCGAGCACCGGCAAGGCTCCGGCCATCACCAGCTCGCCCGGGAAAGCGACGACGAAGGTTTTGCCGCGGAAAGCATGAATGTAGGGAGCGACCGAGCGCAGCCACTGGACGAATTGGACCGAGTTTTCCATGAGCGGCATTATAATTCGCCCAGACATGTCTGCATCCGAACCCTTTAAAAAAAACAACTCCCCTCGCGCCCGTTCAGCAAGACCTGCTGCGCCACGCCATTCCCTGCCGCCGATTACCTTTCCCGAGGAATTGCCGGTATCGGGCCGGCGCGCCGATATTGCCGACGCTTTAAGCAAGCACCAGGTCATCATCGTCGCGGGTGAAACCGGCTCCGGTAAAACCACCCAGCTGCCCAAGATCTGCCTGGACATGGGACGCGGCCAGCATGGCCTGATCGGCCATACCCAGCCGCGCCGTATTGCCGCCTCCTCCACCGCCAAGCGCATCGCGCAGGAACTGGGCACGCCGCCCGGTCATCACGTCGGCTTCAAGGTGCGTTTCACCGATACCTTGTCCGATGGCGCATGGGTCAAGCTGATGACGGACGGCATCCTGCTGGCGGAAACGCAGACCGATCCGCTGCTGAAGCAGTACGACACCATCATCATCGACGAAGCGCACGAGCGCAGCCTGAACATCGATTTTCTGCTCGGCTACCTGAAGCAGATATTGCCGAAACGTCCCGACCTGAAAGTCATCATCACCTCGGCCACCATCGATGCGGATCGCTTTGCGCGGCATTTCGGCAGCGAAAAGAATGGCGAAATGCGACCGGCGCCGGTGATCGAGGTGTCGGGGCGCATGTATCCGGTGGACATTCGCTATCGGCCGGTGGAAGGCTCGGAAGCCCCGAAAACTGCTGAAACGCTGTCCGCTGCACAAAAAGCGAGAGAACAGCGCGACCTGATGGATGCCATCGTCGATGCGGTTGACGAGCTGGCGCGGCTCGGTTCCGGCGACGTGCTGGTGTTTCTGCCGGGCGAGCGTGAAATCCGCGATGCGGCCGAAGCGCTGCGCAAGCATCATCCGCCGCACGTGGAAATCCTGCCCTTGTTCGCCCGCTTGTCGGCACAGGAACAGGAAAGAATCTTCAAGCCGACCAATGCGCGTCGCATCGTGCTGGCCACCAACGTCGCGGAAACCTCGCTGACGGTGCCCGGCATACGCTATGTGGTGGATACCGGGCTGGCGCGCGTGAAGCGCTACAGCTACCGCAACAAGGTCGAGCAGCTGCAGATAGAACCGGTGGCGCAGTCCGCTGCCAATCAGCGCGCCGGTCGCTGCGGCCGCGTGGCAGCCGGTGTTTGCATACGCCTGTATGACGAGCAGGATTTCAAGCAGCGTACAAAATTTACCGATCCGGAAATCCTGCGTTCCTCGCTGGCGGCCGTCATCCTGCGGATGAAATCGCTGCGGCTGGCCGATGTCGAAGAGTTTCCCTTCATCGAGCCGCCGCTGGGCCGCGCGATTGCCGACGGCTACCAGTTGCTGCAGGAGCTGGGTGCGGTCGATGAATTCAATCAGCTGACGCCGTTAGGAAAACAGCTGGCGCGGCTGCCGCTCGACCCGCGCGTGGGCCGCATGATTCTGGCGGCGAAGGAAAATGCCTGCCTGACTGAAGTGCTGATCATTGCGGCGGCGCTGTCGGTGCAGGACCCGCGCGACCGGCCGCTGGAAGCGCAGCAGGCCGCCGATACCGCGCACAAGAAGTTTGCCGATGATAAATCGGAATTCGTGAGCTACCTGAAGATATGGAAATGGTTCGAGGAAGCGATCGCGCACAAGAAATCGAACAAGCAGCTGCAGGAAAACTGCCGCGCCAATTTCCTGTCGCAGCTGCGCCTGCGCGAATGGCGCGATGTGCATTCGCAGTTGCTGACGCTGGTGAAGGAGCAGGGTTGGCGGCTGAATGAATCTGAAGCGACTTATGAACAGTTGCATACCGCCTTGCTAACTGGCTTGCTGGGCAACCTCGGCTTCAAGTCCGACGAAGAGACGATTTATCTCGGCGCGCGCGGCATCAAGTTTCATATCTGGCCGGGTTCGTCGCTGGTGAAGAAGGCTGGCAAGTGGATGATGGCTGCCGAGCTGGTGGAAACCGGAAGATTGTATGCGCGCACCGTTGCCCAGATCCAGCCGCAATGGCTGGAGCGCATCGGCGCACACCTGCTGAAGAAATCCTACGGCGATCCGCGTTGGGAAAAGCGCCGCGCGCAGGTGGTCGCGCATGAGCGCGCCACCTTGTACGGGCTGGTGGTCTACAGCCAGCGTGCCATCGATTTCGGACGCGTCCATCCGCAGGAAGCACGCGAGATTTTCATGCGCTCGGCACTGGTGGAGGGCGAGTTCGATACCCGTGCGCCATTTTTTGTGCATAACCAGAACCTGGTCCGCGAAATCGAAAAGCTGGAACACAAGTCGCGCCGCCAGGATGTGCTGGTGGATGAAGAACTGATCTTCGCGTTTTACGATCAGCAGATTCCGGAAGACGTGTATGACGGTCCCACTTTCGACAAGTGGTATCGCAAGGCGGTGCAGGACAATGGCAAGCTGCTGTACCTGAACCGCGACGACCTGATGCGGCACGAGGCGGCCGGCATCACCACCGACCTGTTCCCCAAGTCCATGTCGGTCGCCGGACTCGACATGGGACTGAGTTTCCATTTCGAGCCGGGCGCAGCACGTGATGGCGTGACGCTGACGGTGCCGCTGTATGCGCTGAACCAGGTATCGGCGGCGCGCTGCGAATGGCTGGTGCCGGGCATGTTGAAGGAAAAGACGCAGCTGCTGCTGAAATCCCTGCCGCAGAAATTGCGACGCCATTGCGTGCCGCTGCCGGACTACGCGGCAGGTTTCTATGGCCGTGTCGATGCCGGCCACACCTTCGGCAAAGGGGCTTTGCTGGATGCCTTGATCGCGGATATCCGCGCCCAGAAAAGTCTCATGGTCAGGAGCGCGGACTTCAAGCTGGAGACGCTGCCGGCTCATTTGTTCATGAACTTCAAGGTGGTCGACGAGCATGGCCGCCAGCTCGACATGGGGCGCAATCTGGCAGCCTTGCAGGCAGAGCTGGGCGGGCAGGCGCGCGCCAGTTTCCAGCGCATCGCCGAGCAGGCCGTGGCGACAGTGGAAGATGCGGAACCGGCTGCTTCTGCCAGGCAGTCATCGAAGCAGTCGTCACATAGGTCGCAGGCTCAGCCTGCATCTGCTGCGGCTTCCGATGCTTCCTCCATTGCCGAATACCAGAACCTCAGCGCCTGGAGCTTCGGCGAACTGCCGGAACTGCTGGAAATCCGCAAGGGCAAGCAAACGCTGATCGGTTATCCGGCGCTGGTCGACAAGGGTACGTATTGCGACCTGGAAGTGTTCGACGATCCGCAGGAAGCCGAGCAGATACACAGCCTGGGTTTGCGCCGGCTGTTTGCGCTGCAGATGAAGGAGCAGATCAAGTTCCTGGAAAAGAACATCCCGGGCCTGCAGCAGATGGGCATGCAATTCATGTCGCTGGGCACGCAGGAGGAATTGCGCGATCAGATACTCAATGCCGGCCTGGATCGTGCCTTCCTGCAGTCGCCGCTTCCCAAGAATTCGGGCGAATTCAATATCCGCAAGGATGAAGGCAAGGCCAGGCTGGGTTTGCTGGTCAACGAGATTGCGCGCCTGGTGGGGCAGATCCTTGCCGAATACCATGCTTTGCCCAAGAAGTTGCAGACGGCCAAGGGGCATGTTCAGGCGGTTGCCGATATCCAGTCGCAGCTGCAGGCGCTGGTTGGCAAGCGCTTCATCGCCGATACCGATTATGCGCAGCTTGCGCATTTTCCGCGCTATCTGAAAGCCATCAGCGTGCGCCTGGACAAGCTGCGTGCCGATCCGGCCCGCGATGTGAAACTGATGAACGAATGGGCGCAGGCTGCCGCGCCCTGGCAGCGCGCCCTGAAAGGCCGCAGCAGCGATGCGCGCCTGACGGAATACCGCTGGATGCTGGAAGAGCTGCGTGTTTCCCTGTTTGCCCAGGAACTGCGCACGCCCATGCCCATCTCCGTCAAGCGTCTGCAAAAAGTCTGGGAAGCGATGCAGCGCTAAAGCAAGGCAGGCGGCTTGTTTCATCGGCGAAACAATCCTTTTTTCAAAGCTATTGTTTGATAGACATCACCTGCCAGTCGGTTTAGATTCCTTGCACCGGTTTTCAGGCGCTGCGTCCAGGGCCTGGACTGCGTTACAAGGAGTTCCTATGCTTGCCTTGTTGCTGAATGTGGCTAAGCTGTGCCTGGTGCCGCTTTTTATCTGGGGCGGTTTCATCGTATACGGCCTGAGCCTGAAGTACCTGGAAGTTGCGCTGCCCGCTTCCGAAATAGAGCTGCTGGTGCTGGTGGCGCGCATGGCGCAGGGTTTTCTGGCGGCTGTCGTGATCGCGATACTTTTCTGCTATCCGCTGGCCTATGTTTACCGGCGATTTGCGATTACGGTCGCCGCCGTGATGGCTTTGCCCGGCTTTGTCATGCATGTGCCGGACATCGTGGATTCAAGCCGTACGCTTTACGCGATGCTGGGCTCCGGTTACCAGCTGGGTGCCTATGCCATTCTGCTGATACTCGGAGCCAGGGTGGCTCGTTCCCAGCTTGAAAGGAATGGGTGGATCAAATGGGACAGTTAATGGGACAGGTGATGGATGAGCGAGAGCTGCTTATTGGCCGTATCATTGCCGCCCCGGCAGACAAGTTGTTCCGCTGCTGGACCGAGGCGGAACTGCTGAAGCAATGGTTCTGCCCTGAACCCTGGCGCGTATCCCATGCGGAACTCGATGTCAGGCCGGGTGGCTCCAGCCTGGTCGTGATGCTCAGCCCACAAGGGCAGGAATTTCCCAATCGCGGCGTGTACCTGGAAGTCGAGAAGAACCGCAAGATCGTTCTCACCGATGCCTATACCGAAGCGTGGCAAGCTTCCGAAAAGCCTTTCATGACCTCGATCATTACCTTTGACGATATGAGAGACGGAAGCACCCGTTATACCGCCCGTGTCTTACACTGGAGCAAGGCCGATCGCAAGGCGCATGAAGAAATGGGATTTCATGAGGGATGGGGGAAAGCAACGGAGCAGTTGGCAAAGCTGGCTGCCGGCTTATAAGCTAGCCTCGTGGAGCCTGTGCTGTTGCAGGCGAACTCGTATCAACCTATGCCAGTGGCAAGAGAAGGAAAATGGCTAAAAAAATTTTTGTCAATTTGCCGGTGAAGGATCTGCAGCGATCCAAGGCTTTCTTCGAAGAGCTGGATTTTACCTTCGAGTCCCGCCTGACCAATGACGACGCGGCCTGCCTGGTCATCAGTGAAAACATCTACGTGATGCTGCTGGCCGAGCCTTTTTTCCAGACCTTCACGACCAAGTCCATCTGCGACGCGACGCAAAGCACGGAAGTGCTGTTGTGCCTGTCGTGCGACGATCGTTCCCAGGTGGATGACATGGTGGCCAGGGCGGCATCGGCCGGCGGCAATGTGCCTCGCAAAGTCCAGGATCTCGGCTTCATGTACAGCCACGCGTTCGAAGACCTGGATGGGCACATCTGGGAACTGGTGTACATGGAAGACGACGCAAAAGAATAAAGCGCACGCATTGGGCACAGAATTCATTCATGCAGCAAACCGTCATTCCCCAATTGCGAATCACCGAGCTTGCGAGAAGCAGGCTCTTTTATCTCAACGGTCTGGGATTTCGCGTCGATTGGGAACATCAGTTCGAGCCCGGCTTTCCTGTCTTCCTGCAATTGACGCGCAGCGGACAAACGATATTTCTTACTCAACATGCCGGTGATTGCCAGCCGGGCGGCGCCGTGTATTTCATCGTGCCGGATGCCGATAACTGCCTGGCCGAGTTCCGTTCCAGAGGCATAGCGCCTGTCAATGACATCTGCGATACGCCGTGGGGAACGCGGGAGTTCACGCTGCTTGATCCGGATGGCAACCGGCTTCGTTTTGCCACCCATTTCACCCCTACCTGACTGGTTCAGGACATTGCTGCTTCAGAGCGCAATAACTTGCCCGTATCCCACACGGCAACGGACAGCGGACGATACTCGAAATTACCCACACTATCCCTTCATCCCTTGAGACGGTGACCTGCCGGTCTTGCGCCGGCTAATGCAAATTGGTCGGGACTTCAGGAATACTCTCAGTATCGCCAGGAGATTCTATTTCCAGCTTCTTCGCGATTACCGTCCAGACATCCTTCATGTTCAGCACTTCCTGCGGCGGAATTTCAAAATTCATCCAGCCTAAACCCGCATGACGTATGCGAAGCAGGCAGGTTTTTGTCAGCCTGTCGACCCTGATGGCATAAAGGGGATTAACCATCACTTCCTGTATGGGGGAGGGTTCTTGCGGAACCTCTTGCGGCATTTGAGCGCGCAGGGAGCTTAAAGCAGAGATTTGCTCGTCCAGTTCTTCTGCCGTCAAATCTACTGCTTCACCGTTGATTGACAAGGTCAGATTCCCTATTGGATTCAGCTTTAAATTGAGCATGGTGATCCTTTATTTCGAACGTGCCAACGTCATGCCATGACAGTTGATGGATGAAAGCCATCAATTGGCTCGGCAATTTCCGGCAGCAAGTTTAAGCGCAAGAAAAAACAGCATTGCGCCATATGACGCCGAGTCAGGCAAAACTATCCGCCCAATATACTGCCAAAGGGCGATACAAGTTCGCTCTGCATGGCGAAGCGACTGTTATTGACACTGCGGCTTGCTTCAATGTGATCCGTTTGCCCTGATGGGCTCCTGCCAAGGAAATCCATGGAATCCTCTTTCCTATCCTCCCATTCCTCCTCACTACCCAAGCTTCCTCCTGTCGGAGGAATTGTTTATGACGCCAAGGGCATGCCCGCAACCATTAATGCCGTCCTGGAATATGAAGGCAAGTTGCAGGTGCATTTGCTAAGGGAGAACGAAGCGGCCCTGGTGATCCCGATTACGCTGCTGACACTGACGGACGAGGGATATCACGTCCGGATTACGTTCGACGAATGTATGCAGCGAGACCTATCCGCAGGCCAGGATGCTCCTTCTTCCGTCAATGAGGCTTCCCATTCCATTCCAGTATGGGAAGAAGTCATGGAGGTAGAGAAAAAAATGGTCGATTCCGGCAAAGGTGTGCGGATAGAGAAGAAAGTCAATGAGCGCAAAGAAAATGTCACTGTCTCTTTACTTCAGGAAGAGATAAAGGTGACGCGCATCCCGAAACAGAAAATCCTTGCTCCGAATGAAATGCCCTTGCCTAGACAGGAAGGCGATACCTACATCGTTCCTGTATTCAGGGAAGTGCTTGTGGTTGAGAAGAGGCTATGCCTGGAGGAAGAAGTGCATATTACCAAGCAAAAAAACAGCGTGGAATCATCGCAGTCTGTACCGCTGAAAAGCGAGCAGGTATCCGTCCAGCGTTTCGATGAAGGGACATCCTGAAAGGTAGGTAAGGCGAGATGAGTACGTTAATCCTGGCTAGCAATGTTCATCGCGGATAAGGCTTTTGAGAAACGAGAGGGAGACTGAAAAATCAAGCGCCGGAAGAAGTGGAACTAATCATAACGGCGTGTTTCATACTTCACCCTGTCCGCTGCTTCACCCGCGCAGGCAGGGAAATCATCGCGCAGTTGCCGGCATGCTCTGGGGCGGAAATCACGACCAGATCTATTCGGCATGACAGGCAATTTCTTTGAGTGAGCAACCTGAGTTCTTGCATGAATCAAATGCTTTTCCACTTCCGTGTTATGGAGAAATATGATGGACAACAGTATGAAAAGTAATCAAGCGATGACTGCTTCCGATAGTACGGTGGTCGGTGTTTATGATAGCTATGATGATGCACAAAGAGCGGTCGATGCACTGATCAGCGCAGGGTTTTCCCGTGACAGGGTGCAGATGAATCCCGAATCGGATTCTTCCGCATCGAGCTATCAGTCGTCGGCATCAGCATCAGGCAATCAGGACAGCGATACAGGTCTGGGTGGATTTTTCCGTCGCCTGTTTGGCATGGATGATGAGAGCCAGAGTCATGATATTTACGCAGAGTCGGTTCGGCGAGGACACTGCCTCCTGACAGTAGATGTAGCGAATCAACAGGAACTGGACCAGGCATCAAACGTACTCAGTCAGTTCAATGCCATTGATATAGAAGAACGTGCACAGACCTGGAAATCTCAGGGATGGACGGGCTACGACGCCAGTGCGCCTCGGTATACGGAAGACGAAATTGCTGCAGAGCGGAGCGCCTACGCATCTTCCCGTTCAAATAATCTGTCGGAAGAAAAGCGCATTCCAGTAGTTGAAGAAAATCTTGAGATAGGCAAGCGCCAAGTACAGCGAGGCGGTGTGCGGGTGTTCACGCGTGTAAAGGAAACTCCCGTCGATGAATCGGTCAATCTGCGGGAAGAGCATGTAAAAGTTGAGCGTCGTCCTGTCAACGAGACTTCTGCGCGCGCAGACATGAATGCCTTCAAGGAAGGTTCGATTGAAATGCGTGAAAATGCCGAAGAAGCCGTCGTCGGAAAATCTGCCCGGGTCGTCGAGGAAGTGGTGATAGGCAAGGAAACCACCGAGCGGACGCAAGACATTCACGATACGGTAAGGAAAACGGATGTGGAGGTCGAGCAGTTGGGCGCTTCGGATAATGACTCGGATTTCCGCACTCATTGGCAAAGCAATTTTGGTTCTGCGGGCGGACGTTATGAAGACTACGCCCCTGCCTATTCCTATGGCTCAAGCATGGTCAACAACGAGCGGTATCGAAACGCGCAGTGGGAAGACGTAGAGCCTCAATGGCGTAGCGACTGGGAAGCCAGTCATCCCGGAAGCAAATGGGAGCAGGTAAAAGACGCAGTGCGATATGGTTCGCAAAGAGGAACAGGCAGCCGCCGATAAACAAGGCTGACCAGGGAAGACGAGACAGCCTTGTGTTCCCTGGTCACCTGATCCTGGAGGCGCCTTACTGAATGGCGTCCAGCGCCTTCCTCAGGTGATCGACCGTGCGGTCGATGTTGCGCAGTTTTTCCAGGCCGAACAGGCCCATGCGGAAGGTTTTGAAGTCGGCCGGTTCATCGCACTGCAGCGGCACGCCGGAGGCCAGTTGCAGACCGACCTGGGCAAACTTCTTCGCGGAATGGATGCCGTCGTCCTCGGTGTAGCTCACCACCACGCCCGGCGCCTTGAAGCCCTCGGCGGCCACGCTCGGAAAACCTCTTTCCTCGAACAAGGCACGAACGCGCTGGCCGAGCTCCCACTGCTCATCGCGCACCTTGTCGAAGCCGTAGGCTTGCGTTTCCTTCATCACATCGCGCATCACCGTCAGTGAATCGGTCGGCATGGTGGTGTGATAGGAATGGCCGCCCTGCTCATAGGATTCCATGATTTGCAGCCACTTGCGCAAATCCATCGCGAAGCTGGTGCTCTGGGTGGCGTCGATACGCTCGCGCGCCAGATCCGACAGCATCACCATGCCGCAACCCGGCGAGGAGCTCCAGCCTTTTTGCGGAGCAGACAGCAGGATGTCGACGCCGGTTTTCTTCATGTCGACCCAGATGGTGCCGGAGGCGATGCAATCCAGCGCGAACAGTCCGCCCACTTCATGCACCGCATCGGCGACCTGGCGCAGGTAATCGTCGGGCAGAATGATGCCGGCAGCGGTTTCCACGTGCGGCGCGAACACCACGGCCGGTTTCTTTTCGCGTATGGCCGCGACCACTTCCGCGATCGGCGGCGGCGCGAACGGCGCCTGCTTGCCTTCGCCAACGCGACGGGCCTTGAGCACCGTGCTTTCGGAAGGGATGCTGCAGGTTTCGAAGATCTGGGTCCAGCGGTAGCTGAACCAGCCATTGCGGATCACCATGCAATGCTGATTGGTGCCGAACTGGCGGGCGACGGCTTCCATGCCGTAGGTGCCGCTGCCGGGCACGATGATGGCGGAACGGGCATTGTAAACCTGCTTCAGCATGCCCGAGATGTCCTGCATCACGCCCTGAAAGCGCTGCGACATGTGGTTGATTGCGCGGTCGGTATAGACCACGGAATACTCTAGGAGTCCATCGGGATCGATGTTGGGTAGTAAGCCTGGCACGTTTGCTCCAGCGGAAAAGTCAGATTCAGAATCGCCAATCCGGTAATGGCAATGCAAAACGCCCAAAAAATGGGCGCCTTACCGGGGGAAAGGGAGCATTTTACCGGAGCTTGCACAAAAATGCGCCGGTAACGCAGATGTTTTATCTCTTCAGATGCCCGTGCAGGGAAAACGATCCGCAATCCTGCGCGATGCGGATCAATGTCCGGTCCAGAGTCGCATGCCGCGCCCGTGCTCCCTCCTGCAGCCTTGCACGGTTTTTAGCATCGTTCAGGCCGGGCACCGACTGGCGGAACCTCCATGTTTGCAGAGGTTTGCAGCGGTTTACGCCTCAGCCGCGGACCGGCTTTACTCGCCCGGCACTTCGTCCAGCCCGATATCGAGCATCAGTTCGTGGGCCAGCGTGTCCAGTTCCTGGCGCAGCGCATCCAGCGACAGCGTGGCCGGCACCAGCAATTGCGCGCCGACCTTGAAAGTCTGCTTGCCGCCGCTGCCGATGATCTCGGTATTCAGATTTTCTATGCTGATGCCGCGCGCGGCCAGGATCTTGGTCAGGCCGCTGACGATGCCCACGCGGTCGTCGCCCACCAGTTCCAGTTCCAGCACGCGCAGTTTGTCGGCCACTTTCGCTACTTCGCTCTTGGCCACCACCACCTGCAGGCCGCTGGATTCGAGCTGGCGCAGCGACGCGGCCAGCGCATCGGCGTGTTCGCGCGGCACTTCCAGGTGCACCATGCCTGCGAATTCGCCGGCGATGCGGGTCATGCGGCTGGCGGCCCAGTTCGCGCCGTAGCGCTGCGCGCGTTCGGCGACCGAGCTGACGATGCCCTGGCGGTCTGCGCCGACCAGAGAGACGACCAGCGAGGTCGTTGCCGGATCGGCTTCTTCCGCGACTACCACCGACTTGCGGATGCGCGGCGCCTTGGTCGCAAAGCGCTCATCCTGCTGGTACGCCGGCACTTCGCCATGCAGGCGTGCATGATGCACGACCTGGGACAGCAGCTTCAGGCCCATCGGCGCCAGCGCACGTTCCCACAAGTCGCGCGCGGTTTCACCCTTGAGCACGAAGCACCAGTCCTGCGCCGCTACCGCGCCGGCATCCCAGCCGTCGGCCAGGTGATAAATCGAGCCGCCGGCAATCGGATCGCCTTCCAGCACCGTCCATTCAACGGCAGCAATGCCACGATGACGCGGCAGCAGGGAAGGGTGATAGCCGACGCCGCCGAAACGGGAACGGGCCAGCGCTTCATCGCTGATGCGCGCATGGGTGTGGGCGGCGAGGACCAGGTCCGTGCCTTCGGCAATCGCTTCGCCCGGCACATTGCGCGGATCGACCAGGATGTGCGGAGTGATGCCGGCTGCCTTGGCCGCCAGCGCCAGGCGGTCGTCTTCGGCCGGGGCCACGACGCTGGTGAATTCTATGCCTTCTTCCTTGCGCAGCGTCTCAAACACCTCCGCGCCGAAGTAGCGGGAGCCTACCAATGCACATTTGATCTTCATGAATTTTTTCCTCTGTCCGTAAGCCGCGCTGGCCCGTTTGCAAGCTCCAGGCCTGGCGCGCAATGCGCTGAAGGATAGCAGAAAGTGAGGGGCCAAGGAGAGCGGGAGTGAGCGGACTAAAGCGGGCAGACCTGCCCTTGCCAGAATTTTTTCGCAGTCAGACAAAGGATGGCGGTGTGGCGTCTTGCTGATGAAATGCTCATAGCGCTAATTCATGTCACGCCCTTGTCAAAACTTGGCTGCATTCTTCATCCGGGGCAAGCCTGCTGAGCGGACTGGTTTGAATGCGGGCATAACGGGAATATTCATTTTCTTTCCTGAAACCGATGTTGGCGCTCAGCATTGCAAGGCAGACAGAGCCTGGCCTTTCCTGGACAGACACGATTTTTGCATGGGCTTGGGGCAAAGCCATGAACCGCAAATCTCAATCGAATCAAGATGCACCCCTGCATACGCCCGATGGCAAGTACATCGTGGTGCGGGGCCAGTTATGGCGCGCTGCCAATCCCCATCTGCCTGAGCAGGAGAAACAGGCGTGGGTAAGCAAGCTGATGGCGGCGCGACGGGCGGTTGCCGCGGCACTGCGCAGCAAGGATGAGCAGACGTTGCGTGCAGCACGTTCGCAAGTGCAGCAAGCCAAGGTCGCACTCGGAGAGCGCGGGCCGGTATGGTGGAGCGATGGCGCGAAGGATTACAACCGGCACATGGTAAAGAACACGCCGTATGCTGAGTGGTTCGACGATTTTTCAGCTTGACGAGGCTGGCCGCCTGCTGCAGTTCTCGGGAGCGCAGCGGCAGTCCATGAAGCGGTATGGCGAACGAAGAGGAATATGAAAGTTTCAGTGGCATTCAAACTGTCTAGCGTATACGGCATGCGCTCTTCGAGTAGAAGACTCTCAAGCCATGTACACTTCTGTATTCATTTTCCGTATTCATTTTCTGTGTTCATTCAGCTGGTGTTAACTCAATAAGGCGCTGTGCATGCAAGCATTGCTGATTCCACTTTCTTCCCTGCTCACGGGTACCGGCCTGATGGTGGTGGGCATAGGCTTGCTGTTTTCCGTGCTGGGCCTGCGTGCCGGTCTTGCGGGCTTCTCGGCAATGGTGACCGGCCTCATCATGTCGGCCTATTTCGTCGGCTATATACTCGGCACCTATTTCTGCCCCGTCATTATCCGGCGCGTCGGCCACATCCGCGCATTCGCCGCCATGGCCTCGCTGGCATCGACCATGCCTATCCTGCATGCCTTATGGGTCGATCCCTGGTTCTGGGGCGTACTGCGACTGGTAAACGGAGTGTGCCTGGTCGGTCTCTATCTGGTCATTGAAAGCTGGCTGAACACCATCGCGCCCAGCCAGCAGCGCGGCAAGATCATCGCGCTTTACCTGGTGGTCAATTTCGTGGCGATGGCAGCCGGGCAGTTTCTGATCATGATAGGCGGTGCAGAAGGCTTCCTGACCTTTGCGCTGGTGTCGGTATTGTTTTCCTTTGCACTGCTTCCGATCACGCTGACGCCGGTGGAGCAACCCGCCACGGTCGAGCCGCCCAAGCTGAGCATCAGGGCCTTGTACCGCATCTCGCCCCTGGGCATGGTGGGTTCGCTGGCGTCGGGTTTGCTGTACGGCGCTTTCTATGGCATGGGCGCGGTGTATGCGCAGGGTGTGGGATTGTCCACCGTCGGCGTTGCCAATTTCATGGCGGCCGCCATCCTGGGCGGCGCCGCCTTCCAGTGGCCGGTGGGCGTGTATTCAGACAGCCATGACCGGCGCTATGTGCTGTTATGGGTCAGCATCGTCAGCGGCGTGCTGGCCGTGCTGAGTTTTCTGCTATCGCATGTGTCCGAGACGGCCCTGATCGTATCGGCTTTCTTTTACGGCGGTTTCATGTTCACGCTGTACGGCCTGAGCGTCGCGCACGTCAACGATCTGATCGATTCATCGCGGGTACTGGAAATCACGGGCGGCTTGCTGCTGGTGCATGGCATCGGTGCGGCGATCAGTCCTACGCTGTCTGGCGTACTGATGGATACCGCCGGGCCGTCCAGCCTGATGCTTTACTTTGCACTGGTACTGGGTTTGCTGGCTTATTTCACGATACAGCGCATCCGCGCGGCACCGCCGGTCCCGCCAGCCGAGAAGAGCGATTACGTGGCGCTGACCGGTACCGAACCCATGCTGCAGGTTTCGCCGAATGCGGAGGTGGAAGCGGAAGTTGAGGTGGATGCCGAGGTCGAGGTAGATGCGGAGGTCGAGGTGGCGGAGAGCGGGCCGGCAGCGGAGGCGGAGCTGTCGGTGGAGCGCAAAGAGGCTAAGGCACCGGACTCGTAAAGCCGGCCTTGAGCGAGCGCCGGCACTGGTATGCGCCGATGCGCTGTTATCGGCTCATTTATCCAGCCAGCAGGCTTTGGATTCCAGGTGGATGTCTTTAATGCTGCGGGGCTCGAAAGGCGTGTCTAGCGATGCCACCGCTATGGCGACCCAGTCCGAAAATTTCGGACTGCCGCGCCACTCGATGCTGGAGCCGCACCGGCTGCAGAACTTTCTCACTATGCTTCCCGATGAGTTGTAAGAGCTCAGCATGTCCTCGCCGCAGAGATACGCCAGATCAGCCTCGGGAACGCTGGCATAGGTGGCAAATGCAGCGCCGTGCTGCTTCTGGCACATCCTGCAATGGCAGTTCGTCACCGCCTTCGGTTCAGACCTCAGCTCAAAATGAACCGCGCCGCACAGGCAACTGCCTTTGTAGATTCCCATTTCCCTTTCCCCGCCGTTGCGCAAAGCGCCCATCTTGCAGGAAAAGATCACGTTGCGGCAGGTCGGCGCCGCCGTTTTTTGACGCTATCAGGCAGCGCATGGCGGCGGCGGCCTTATTTCGCGTAAAATCCTGCGCTATTGGCGACAAGCCAGAAAAGGAAGTGCGCCTGCACCGGGGCGCAGGACCGCGCAGATACGGGAATGGAAAAACATGAGCATTAAATCTGACAAGTGGATACGCCGCATGGCCGAGGAACACGGCATGATAGAGCCGTTCGAGCCGGGCCAGGTCCGCACTGCCAACGGCCACAAGATCGTTTCTTATGGAACGTCTTCGTATGGCTACGATATCCGTTGCGCCGATGAATTCAAGATTTTCACCAACATCAATTCCACGATAGTCGATCCCAAGAATTTCGACGAAAAATCCTTCGTGGATTTCAAAGGCGATGTCTGCATCATCCCGCCCAATTCCTTTGCGCTAGCGCGCACCGTCGAATATTTCCGCATTCCGCGTACCGTGCTCACCATCTGCCTGGGCAAGTCCACCTATGCACGCTGCGGCATCATCGTCAACGTCACGCCGTTCGAGCCGGAATGGGAAGGCTACGTGACGCTGGAGTTTTCCAACACCACGCCGCTGCCGGCCAAGATCTACGCCGGCGAAGGCTGCGCGCAGGTGCTGTTCTTCGAAAGCGACGAAGTTTGCGAAACGTCCTACAAGGACCGGGGCGGGAAATACCAGGGGCAGCATGGCGTGACTTTGCCGAAGACTTAAGCCGCAATTGCCGCCATTCCTTCATCGAGCATTTCCTGTTTCCATACGCTGGTTGGCATATCGATAAACCGAGAGGGGCGAATTGCGTTATCAGGGGCGGATCACCAAATGGAACGATGACAAGGGTTTTGGTTTCATCACCCCTAACGGAGGCGGCGAGCCTGTCTTCGTACACATCTCATCCTTTTCTGGAAGGCAGTACCGGCCCAGCGGCAACGAGATCGTTACCTATCAGCTGCAACCGGATGGGAAAGGGCGCCTCCAGGCAAAGGCTGTTTCATTGGTCGGCCAGCGCAGAGCGCCCTCCGGCGCTCCCGGCCGCAGCAATATCCCTCCTGTTTTTGCCTTCGGTTTCCTGACAGCCATTGCGGGCGCTGTTGCAATGGACCGATTGCCGGTCATGATCCTGCTGGTATATCTGGGATTGAGCGCATTGGCCTTCATTGTCTACGCACTGGACAAGTCCGCTGCGCAGGAAAACCGGTGGCGCACTTCAGAAAGCACGCTGCATCTACTGGCTCTTTTCGGAGGATGGCCGGGCGCGCTTGCTGCACAGCGCTTGTTGCGTCACAAATCCGTCAAGGCTTCCTTTCAAATCGTATTCTGGGTTACCGTGGCAATCAACTGCGCCGCACTTGCCTGGCTAGGCGGCGATGCTGGCGCACAGGTGCTTCGTGCGCTTTCCGGCATTCTGTGATGTCATATCGGTATCGCCGGAGCAAAGCAGGATGATGAACGATCGGCTTTCATCACCTGGATATAAGCCTCTGTATTCATAATTCAGATCTTTTTATTTTCGATTATCGCTATGCATTACCCCCGTTTCCTCACCATCGCCGGCTCCGACAGCGGAGGCGGCGCCGGCATACAGGCCGATATCAAGACTGCTTCCGCGCTCGGCTGTTATGCGATGACGGCGCTGACTGCGCTGACCGCGCAGAATACCTGCGGCGTGACTGCCATTCATGCGGTTCCCGTGGATTTTCTCAAAGCGCAGATCGAGGCGGTGCTGGATGACATAGGCGTGGACGTGCTGAAGATAGGCATGCTGCATGCGCCCGAAGTGGTGGACGTCGTGGCCTGGGCAATACGGCATTACGGCATCCGCAAGGTCGTGCTCGATCCGGTCATGGTGACGGCCAACGGCGATCCGCTGATCACGCCGGAGACGGTGGAAATCCTGGTGCGCGAATTGTTCCCGCTGGCCACCATCATCACGCCTAACCTGGACGAGGCCGCCTTCCTGCTGCAGCGTCCGCTGACCGACAAGCCGGCACTCGAAATGGCCGCGCGCGATCTGCTGGCGATGGGCGCGCCGACCGTGCTGCTGAAGGGCGCGCATCTGCCCGGTGAAGACATACTCGATATTTTCGCCGGCGGCGATGGCACCTGGCTGCGCATGGAAGGTCAGCGCATAGAAAGCAATAATATTCACGGCAGCGGATGCACGCTGTCTTCCGCTATCGCGTCCTATCTGGCACTGGGTGTGCCGCTACGGGAAGCAGTCAGGGCCGGTCGCGATTACATCCTGCAAGCGATTACAGCCGGCGCTGCCGTCAAGACCGGTCATGGGACGGGACCGCTCAATCACGGCTTTGCGCCGCAAGCCTTGCATATCCTGCCATCCTGAGGACAATCCTGCTTCATCGGCATGATGGTGCCGTTAGCGGAGGTCTGTGCTCGGGATGAATTAAGCATCGATTCCTCCGCTCCCAGGGCTGAGGCTGGAGCAGGGTATGAAGTACCCGTGGTCCGTATGACAGCGAATGAAGCACAAGGCGGCCAGGAATCCTGCCTGCAAAGCCTTGGTTCCTTTGTCCATCGACTTTCTTGAATTGCCCTGCGTGCAGGGAAAGCGTCGCATGTTCATCCTCTCAGTATTTACGATGAGGCGGGCAAGCCGGTAGCGCAAAAGCCGATTTATTCTTCTTTGGCATACCCTCGTAGCTGCTTGTATTTTTCGGTTTGCGAAGGCGTCAATACCTCAAGCATTTTCAGATGATAGTGAAGGTGAGCGGCTCGTAATCTTCCCTGTGCCAATGCCGCGGCCTCGGTGTAGGTCGTTATATCTGCAGCCGTTGCCTTCTTATTCCGGAATAAGCGGTCAAGCTCTTCTTCTCTCAGGATCAGCTGCTCTCCCAGGGTTTTCGCTGCCGTCAGCATTTCATTAAAAAGCTGCTCGGTTTTCTGCTTCTGTACTGCGGTTAGCTTCAATTGCTGCGCCAATTCAAGTACATGCAATGGGCCGGGATAGCCGTTTAATTCCGCTGCCAACGCGAACCCCATTCCTTTTCCGGCTCGTATCGCGGCGATCTGCTGCTCGGACAATGCCTTGATTGCCCGGCTCGTCAGGTCGGCATAGGGGGCATGATGCGATTGCGGAGCCTGAGGATGTGAATGATTTCCATGCTGTGCAAAGGTGGAAAGCGGAACGAGGAGAAGAAGCGGGATAAGTAGCGTTTTCATGTTCTTGAGGAGAGGAGCGCACGGAAGAACAGAGTATTGCGGCCGCCAGAGAGTATGCCTATGATTTGAATCATATGAAAAACCCCGTCCCTCTTACTCCTCCCCGATGAGGTGCGATTATGCAAGTCATGCTCTGGCCGGCGTAATTCCTTCATTGCGTCGCGTACCAGCCCATACCTACCTGTTCCGGCAAGGGGATACGCCATTTGCAATGTTTAAACTGCTGTCAGGACAGCTCACCCTGGTCCGGGTCACCCCCGACGGCAGTGAAGTACCAATGCATACCGTGCGCGCCGGCGAATTTTTTGCAGAAGCATCACTGTTTTCTGATCGCTATCACTGTGATGCGATTGCCCGGCAAGATTGTGAAGTTCTGGTCTATCCCAAGCAGAGTCTTGCCCAACAGCTAAGGCATAGTCCGGAAGCCCTATGGATTTTTACAGAAGAACTGGCGCATCGTATTCAGGAAGTAAGAAGCCGGCTGCAAGCCAGGCAAATTCGCTCAGCGAAAGAGCGTGTACTACATGTACTGAAGCTGAAATGCGGAGAAAAGAGAAGCTGGGAAATGGATATCACTTTGAAGCAGTTGGCCGAAGAAATCGGCCTTACCCATGAAGCGCTCTATCGCGCATTAGCTGTATTGGATGAGGAAGGAAGCATTTTGCGCAGCAAGGGCAGAATCAAGCTAATGTAATCTGCTGCTGTCTGGTTGATTTCAGCTTTTCTCGAAGGTGAGCCGGTGTATGCAGGCGAGCTGTGGAAACAGAATTTGTCTTTGTCAGGCATTGTTGCGTCCTCTACTTATCAAGAAACAAGGCGCAGCGCTCACTTGTTTTCACGATAAAAGCGTGTAGCAGTCCGGACTGCCTACGTTTAACGAAATAATAGGGCAAGTCGCCCGTGTGTTGGTATGGCCGGGCCTTCCTAGTCCAGATACTGTCGGACTGCAATCAGTTTCGCCCACGACAGAGGACTCCAGCTGGCATCGGCGAACAGCGCAACCAGCACGGTGCCGGCGCCGCTGACCAATGGCGGCAGCAGCAATAACAGGTGAGTTTCCTTCCAGCCGCGCCGCTGTATCGTTTCATGCGTCCATTGCGCAGGCGGCCGCATGATCCAGGCGCGGTACAAAATGGGCAGAAAATAGATGGCATTGAGCACGCTGGAAAGCGTCAGCACCCAGACCGCCCATTCGGCGCCCGCCTCGACCGCGCCTTCCGACAGGTAATGCTTGCTCACATAACCGGCGGTGAGCGGCGCACCTATCATGCCCAGCGCGCCGAGGGAAAAGGCGAGCGTTGTCAGCGGCATGCGGCGGCCCACGCCATTCATTTCACTGACCTTGTGTATGCTCAGCGTTTCCGCGTAATTGCCGGCGCAGAAGAAAAGCGTGATCTTCATGATGCCCTGGTGGACCAGGTGCACCAGACCGCCTATGGTGCCAGTCGAGCCATATAACGCAATGCCCAGCACGATGTAGGACACCTGGCTGACGGTGGAAAAAGCCAGCCGGCGCTTCAGGTCATCCTGGAATATCGCGCGCAGCGAACCCCAGAGTATGGTGATGCAGGCGGCAATCGCCAGCGGCGTCAGCACGTCCAGCGTGCGCGCAAAATCCAGTCCGTACACTTCATACACGATGCGCATTACGCCGAAGGCACCGGCCTTGACCACGGCCACCGCATGCAGAAGCGCCGATACCGGCGCCGGCGCGACCATGGCTTGCGGCAGCCAGCCGTGCAGCGGCACGATGGCCGCCTTCACGCCGACGCCTATGATCAGCAGCAGGAAAATGATGCGTAATTGATCGGGATAAATCGCGCCCAGAAAACCTACCGTGCCGCCGGGCACAAAGTCGACGCGGCCGGTCAGGCCGTACAGCGACACCACGCCCGCCAGGAAAACCGTGCCGCCGGTCAGCGTATAGGCCAGGTAAATCGTGCCGCCTCGCAGCGCCTGCGCACTGCCGCGATGCACCACCAGCGGATAGGTGGTGAGCGTGAGCAGTTCGTAAAAGAAGAAAAAGGTGAACAGGTTGCCGGCCATCGCGATGCCCATGGTCGATGTCACGCACAGGCTGAAAAAGCCGAAGAAGCGGCTGCGGTTGCCGGCATGTTCCAGGTAGCCGATCGCATACAGCGTGGTCAGCAGCCATAGCACCGCAGACAGCGTGATGAACAGCATGGCCAGCGTGTCTGCTTTCAGCAGCAGCTCCAGGTTGGGCAGGATTTCGTAGCGGAATACGTATTGTTCGCCGCGCGCCACGCCCCACAGCATGTATCCGATCAACAGGATCTTCACCACGGCGCCGAACAGGTTGAGCGTGGTGCGCAGGCGGCGCTGGCCCTGGCGCAGGCCGAAGATGATCAGGCCCGGCACGAGCGAGCTTGCAATCACCAGCAGCGGCAAGGCTTCATTCCAGCTCATGCCAGCTCCAGCAGAGAAAGCAGCGATCCAGCCCCCAGGCCCAGCAGCAGGCTGACCAGGGCCAGCGCCATCGCCGACCATTCCAGCAGCTTCGGCAGCGGATGCAGGGGCGCCGACGGTTCAGCCTGTGAAAAAGTCAGGCGCATGACCTTGAACACATAGGTGGCGGTCAGCAGGCCGCCGGTCAGCAACACGGCTACCCACCACCATTGCCGTGCGATTATCGCGCTGTCGATCAGCAGCCACTTGGCAATGAAACCGCCCGAAGGCGGCAATCCCATCAGGCTCACGCCGGCAATCGCAAAAGTGAACATGGGCACAGGCAAATGCCGGGTCAGGCCGCCCAGCCGGTCGAGCTCATCATGGCCGGCTGCCAGGATGACTGCGCCGGCGGCGCCGAACATCGCAGCCTTGGCGAAGCCATGGGATACCGCTTGCAGGATGACGCCCTGCATCGCGCTGGGCTCATTGCTTTGTATGCTGCCGGTGAGCAGCGGAAACACCAGGAACAGGTAACCGATCTGCGCGACGGTGGAATAGGCCACCAGCATTTTCAGGCGGCGCTGGCGCAGCGCCTGGAAGCTGCCCCACAACACGGCGCCGGCCCCCAGCATGCCGAGCAACTGTGCCGCTGGCATGATGGTCACCGGCTCGAACAGCGTGGTCCACAGACGCAGCGCCAGGTAAAACGACGCCTTGATCACCAGCGCCGACAGCAGCGCGGAAACCGGAGCCGGCGCGCCGCCATGCGCGGGCGGCAGCCAGAAATGCAAGGGAAACAGCGCAGTCTTCAGCAGCAGGCCGAGCAGCATGAGTCCGGCTGAGTAGGGCACTATCGCGGACACGCCATGCGTCATCAGCTCTGCCAGGTGCGGCAGCGATACCGTGCCGTAAGCGCCGTACAGCAGGGCCACGCCCAGCAGGTAGGCGCCTGAGCCCATCATGCTGGCGAACAGGTAACGCAGCGCCGCGGTCGCCGATTTGGCATTGCCTTCGGAGGCGACCAGGCCGATGGCCGCCAGGCTCAGCAGTTCCAGCGTCACATACAGGTTGAAAATATCCGAGGACAGATACAGCGCATTCATCGCCGCGATCAGGCAGCCGGCCAGCGGCCAGAAATAGGCATGGCCGCTGGCATGGCGCGTGAAATACGCAGACGCATACAGCGCAATCAGCAGGGCAACGGCCTGCGTCATCAGCAGCATCACCAGCGAGAAACCGTCGGCCCGCAGCTCTATGCCCAGCGGCGCATCCCAGCCGCCCACGTCCTGCACCTGCGCCACCTCCACCCGGCTGGCCGCCAGCAGCAGGGTCAGCGCCAACTGAACGGCTAAGCCTGTCACAGCCGGCATCGCACCGCGGCACGGTCCCAGCAGGAAGGCCAGTATTGCCCAGAACAGGGGAAGCAGGATCAGCCAGGGAATCGCCTCAGTCATCCGCGCTCTTCTCCGGCAATCGCATGCACCCGCGAAGGTTCAGCTGGCGCCGCGCCAATGCCAGCGCCAGCGCCGTTGCGGCGACGGCCACCACGATGCCGGTCAGCACCATGGCCTGCGGCACCGGATCGGGATGGCCGTCGCGCTGCGCCAGGCCGATCAGCACCAGGAAAATGCCGCTGCCCATGATGTTGAATGCGATGATCTTGCGCAGCAAGTGACGGCGCAGGATGATGCCGGCGATCCCGATGGAAAACAGCAGCACGCCGAGCAGCGCAAACAGCATGGCGGTATTCATTCCTCGGCCTCCTCGTCTTCATTCGGCAACCACAGGAACTGTCCCGCCAGCATCAAGCTCAGCGAGAAAGCCAGGCCGGTTTCGATGGCGAGTATCAGGCCGCTGGCCCAGCCCGGCGGATACTGCAGCAGCGCGCCGCCGTAGAGCAGCGGCAGCGCGGCGATGGCGAGAAAAATCATCAGGCCCGCGCACAGTCCCAGGCGCAGCCGGTAGCCCGGCGATGCCCAGGCCGGCAGCAGGCCCGACAGGTACAGCAGGATGCCGGCCGAGGCCAGCACCGCTCCCGCCTGGAAAGCGCCGCCCGGCCGGTGTGCGCCGGCCCACAGCAGATAGATGGACACTAGCACCATCAGCGGCACCACGATGCGTGCCATCGATTGCAGCAGCGGTTGCGGCACGTTCGCGATGCTGCGATGGCTGCCGCGCTCGCCGCCGGATACCGCGAGTATGCCCAGCAGGGCCAGCAGCAGCACGGCGATTTCCAGCAGCGTGTCGTAGCCGCGAAAGTTCAGCAGCACCGCAGTCACCGGATGTGTGGTGCCGCTGTTGCCCAGTTGCTCGGCCACCTGCGGCGCCAGGCGCAACGGCGCTTCATCCAGCGTCAGCAGGGTACGGCCCAGCGACAGCGCGAAGGCGGCACCGGCGATCAATACCACCAGGATGACGATCATGATGCATGCTCCTTCCTGCCGCAGGCGCGCAGATGTCCGACCGTATCAAGCAGCATGGCGCCGGACAGGCCCGCTCCAATGGCTGCTTCGGCCAGCGCAATATCCGGCGCATCCAGCCGCGCCCAGGCCAGCGTCATCAACAGGCCGAACACGATGAACAGGATGACTGCATGAAACAGGTCGCGCACCGTCAGCGCACGTATCGCGCTCCATGCCAGGCTGAAGGCAAGCAGAATATCGAAGGCAAGCAGGATCATGTCATTTCTCCGCAGGACGCCAGTGGGGAATGCCCTTGCGCTGGGCGCGACGGGCAATCAGAAATCCCACGCAACTGCTGGCCGTTATCACCAGTATCCAGACCAGGATCAGCTTGGCGGCCGCAGCAAGGTTATCCGCGCGCGGCAACAGGCCGAGCAGGATGAAACCCAGGCCCAGGTTGTCGGCCTTGGTCAGCGCATGCAGGCGGGTATAGACATCGGGAAAGCGCAACAGGCCTATGGTGCCGGCCAGGAAAAAACCGCAGCCTGTGAGTACGAGAACGGTGCTGAAGAAGTCAGTCATCTTCGTTTTCTCCCCGCGCCTGATCGTGGCGCCACGCGCGCTGCGCAAAGGCCGCGCCGGTAATGGCAGCCAGCAGTGCGAACACCAACGCGACATCGATCAGCGCCACGCCGCCGCCAGCTTCGCTCAGTAACAGCAGGATCGCCACGCCGGTAGTGC
Source organism: Pseudomonadota bacterium (assembly GCA_023422955.1). Lineage (GTDB taxonomy): Bacteria > Pseudomonadota > Gammaproteobacteria > Burkholderiales > Burkholderiaceae_D > JAEZLB01. Next base: position 23,811 of record JAFAGG010000078.1, read on the forward strand.
CGAACAGCAGCGCGGCCAGCACGCGGTCGGCGGCAGTCGGCCCGCGCATAATGCGCAGCAGCGCCGCCAGCAGATTGATGAGCAGAAAAGCAGCCAGCAGCAGGAACAGTTGATTCATGCCGCCGCCGATCTGAAAAGGCGGGCCACACGCTTTTCCACGTCGCGCAATTCTTCTTCCACCGGCATGCGTTCATCCAGCACATGCATGCGCAAGGTGTTTCCATCCAGTCCCGCCGTCAGCGTGCCCGGCAGCAGGCTGAGCGTGCTGGCCAGGAAAACGCGTTCCGATTCGTGCGTGAGATACAGCTCGAATTCACGCATGGTGGGCCGCACCTCCAGGCGCGGGCGCAGCACGATGCGCGCAACCTGGGTGCCGGCGATGATGGAACGGAAGATGAAAAATCCGGCGAACAGGACGAGCCCGCTAATCGATACACGGCGCGGACCGGCCGGCAGCAGGCGCAGGCTGATCAGGAGCGTCGCCGGCACCGCGACCGCGCCCATGCCCCACGCGTCATTCCTGCCGCCCGTCAGCAGCCACCAGATGGCGGCAAACAGGATGAAGCGCGTAAGGAGCGGGCGCCAGATCAGTCGCTTGGATGTGGATGCTTGCCGTGGTTTCGTCACTGCCTCTCCTTGCACGGGCTTGTAGATGGGGCAGGCTTGCAGCCGGCCAATTTATAGTAGTGACAAGACGGGAGGAATTTGGTTTAGCGCCGTACCTTCAAGCTTGATCTCGGAAGAAGAGAAAGCTGGCCCTGGTTAGATGTGACACAGACCCTGCATGGGCGGAATCAATGGACATCGATGAAGGGAGCCCTATTTGCCCGAACTTGCTTCCTGGGCTGCGCCTGATCCTGTCGCCACCGTGCCGTCTGCCTGCGGAACTTCCAGCGGCGTGACAACTACCTGCACCACACCGTCTTCGAGCATGTCGAGCTGTTTTGCCACTTTGGGAGAAAGATCGATGATGCGGCCGTCGATATAAGGACCGCGGTCGCGTATTTCCACCACCTGGCTCTTGCCGTTTTCCAGGTTGGTGACTTCAACCACGCTGCCCAGCGGAAGCGTGCGGCTGGCAGCGATATCCGCATCCGGATCCATGGGCGTACCATCCGCCATGGTTCTGCCATAGAAGTATTCGCTGTAGTAGGAAGCCTTGCCTTCCCGTGGCTGGCCGGAACGGTCGAGAGCCGGTTTCTTTGCAGAAGGAGAAGCAGTTTCATTTTCCTGTTCGCCGGCGATGGCGGCCATAGGGGAAATGGCCGTGATGCCTGTCAGCATTACGGCAAACAGGGCGGATAAGTACGTATTGGCTTTCATTATTTCTTGCCTGCCTCCTCGATGAAAAGAAACACCTTGAACGATCTTTCGTCTTGTATTGGAAATGTTGAAGGTATAAAAGTTCTAAGTTGGGGAAAGAGGCAGCGCAAGGCCCAGGTTGTTTTGAGCCGTGCAAATTGAACGAAGCGATAGAAATGAAAAGCGGCAAGTACGGGAACCTGAACCTCGCGCCACTGTTGCGGTCTGTTGAAGACTTTCCCCATGCGGGCAAAGCATGATCAACAGAAAGGAGTGCCTTCATGCAAAAAACAGGAACCCAGCAGCATACCGGACGTAATGCAGGCAAGGGAGCAGCCATGCCTCCTCCCGGCGAACAACAGGGAACAAGCGATACGCAATCGGAATTTTCAGTTAACGAGGCGCGCCAGGCTGCCGCACAGGAAGAAAATGCGCAGCGTCAGCAGAATGCCGACTCGGGCAAGCAGCAAGCGCAGCAATCTCAGAAACAGCAGAAGTCGGAGGTCAGCGCCCAGGCTCAAGATCCCCAATCCGAATTTTCAGTGGAGCAGCGCCTGCGCGAGGATAAGGCTTAGGACTGGCATTGCTGAATGCTAGTTTGACTGACAGCAGACTGACAGCAAAAAGGGGCCGGCGGCCCCTTTTTTATTCGGCATGCGAACGGCGGATTACTGCTTCACGCAATCCACGTAATAACCGCGCTTGCCATCCACTTCATTCATCACCAAGCCGTGCACATCGGTTTCAAAGCCGGGGAATTTCTCATTGAAGTCGCGTGCAAAACGCAGGTAATTCACGATGGTCTTGTTGAAGCGCTCGCCCGGAATCAGCAGCGGAATGCCCGGCGGGTAAGGCGTCAGCAGGATCGCGGTGATACGGCCTTCGAGCATGTCGATAGGCACGCGTTCGATTTCGCGGTGCGCCATTTTTGCAAACGCATCCGAGGGTTTCATGGCCGGCTGCATGTCCGACAGGTACATCTCGGTCGTCAGGCGCGCCACGTCGTAAGTCTTGTAGAACTCGTGAATTTGCTGGCACAGGTCGCGCAGGCCGACGCGTTCGTAGCGGATATGGCTTGCCGCAAATTCAGGCAGGCAGCGCCAGATCGGCTGATTCTTGTCGTAATCGTCCTTGAACTGCTGCAGCGCGGTCAGCATCGTATTCCAGCGGCCCTTGGTGATGCCGATGGTGAACATGATGAAGAAGGAGTAAAGACCGGTTTTCTCCACGATCACGCCGTGTTCGGCCAGATACTTGGTCACAATCGACGCCGGAATGCCGGTGACATCGAACTGGCCGTCCAGCGACAGGCCCGGCGTCACCACGGTGGACTTGATCGGATCCAGCAGGTTGAAGCCGGGCGCAACCTTGCCGAAACCATGCCAGTCGTCCTCGGCATGGATCATCCAGTCTTCCTGGGTGCCTATGCCCTGTTCCGATTTGACGTCCGGCCCCCACACCTTGAACCACCAGTCCTGGCCCCATTCCTCGTCGATTTTTTTCATCGCGCGGCGGAAGTCCAGCGCTTCCAGGATGCTTTCCTCTACCAGCGCGGTGCCGCCCGGCGGCTCCATCATGGCGGCGGCCACGTCGCAGGAAGCGATGATCGCGTACTGCGGCGAAGTCGAGGTGTGCATCAGGTAGGCTTCGTTGAACGCATCCTGATCCAGCTTGTTGGCTTCGGAATCGCGCACCAGGATCTGCGACGCTTGCGACAGGCCGGCCAGCATCTTGTGGATGGATTGCGTGGAGAAGATCAGCGATTTCTTCAGGCGCGGCCTGTCCTTGCCGATCGCGTGCATGTCGCGGTAGAACTCGTGGAAGGTCGCATGCGGCAGCCAGGCTTCATCGAAATGCAGCGTGTCGATTTCACCATCCAGCATGTTCTTGATGGTTTCCACGTTGTACAGCACGCCGTCGTAAGTCGATTGCGTAATCGTCAGGATGCGCGGCTTCTTGTTTTTCGCTTCGCGCGCAAACGGATTGGCCTCGATCTTTTTCATGATGGCTTCCATGCTGAATTCTTCCAGCGGGATAGGGCCGATGATGCCGAGGTGATTGCGCGTAGGCATCAGGAATACCGGAATCGCACCAGTCATGATGATCGAGTGCAGAATGGACTTGTGGCAGTTGCGGTCCACCACCACGATATCGCCGGGCGCAACCGTCGAGTGCCACACCATCTTGTTGCTGGTGCTGGTGCCATTGGTCACGAAGTAGCAGTGGTCCGCATTGAAGATGCGCGCCGCATTGCGTTCGGATGCTGCCACCGGGCCGGTATGGTCCAGCAGCTGGCCCAGTTCTTCCACCGCATTGCACACGTCGGCGCGCAGCATGTTCTCGCCGAAGAACTGGTGGAACATGTGGCCGATGGGCGACTTCAGGAAAGCCACGCCGCCGGAGTGGCCGGGGCAGTGCCAGGAATACGAACCATCCTGCGCATAGTGGACCAGCGCACGGAAGAAGGGCGGCGCCAGGCTGTCCAGGTAGGACTTGGCTTCGCGGATGATATGACGCGCAACGAATTCCGGCGTGTCTTCGAACATGTGAATGAAGCCATGCAGCTCGCGCAGGATATCGTTGGGGATATGGCGCGAGGTGCGCGTTTCACCATAGAGGTAAATCGGGATGTCGGCATTCTTGTGCCGGATCTCGCCGACGAAGGCACGCAGGGCCTTCAGTGCATGTTCGGTTTCTTCGGAACTGCCGCCGCCAAACTCTTCATCATCGATGGAAAGAATGAAGGCCGAGGCACGCGACTGCTGCTGGGCGAACTGCGCCAGATCCACATAGCTGGTTACCCCGAGGACTTCCATGCTCTCGCTCTCGATCGCGGATGCCAGCGCGCGTATACCGAGGCCTGAGGTGTTCTCAGAGCGGAAATCTTCATCGATGATGACGATGGGAAAACGGAATTTCATGAGGTCTCCTGAGAGCCGAAAACGCCGGCACCATGCCGGCTATTGCCCAAGGCGCGGTAGCGCCCGAAAAAAGAAAGCCGAATTTTCTCAGAACTGAGAGAAAAGAGGGGGAATCCGTGCAAAAACCCTGCCTTGTGACGCGGGAAAGAAAACATGGGGAGTTGAAGGGCAGGAGAATATCCGCTTCGCAAGCGTTGTGTCTTAGCGGCGGCGCTCGTAAGTCACGAAATCGTAGCGATAGCCTTGCTGCTCAGCCTGATGCGATTCGCGCGCGCTTTCCTGCCAGACCGATTTGTCGATTTCGGGGAAGAAGGTATCGCAGGGGAAGACATGGTCGATTTCCGTCACGATCAGCCGGTCGGTAATAGGCATCGCTTCAGTGAAAATTTGCGCGCCGCCGATGATGCTGGCTTCTTCGCCATTCAAAAGCTGCAGCGCTGCTTCCAGCGAACCCGCCGTCTCGGCGCCTTCATGCTGCCAGTCGCGGTTGCGCGTGATGACGATGTTGCGCCGTTTCGGCAACGGGCGTCCTATGGATTCAAAGGTCTTGCGGCCCATGATGATGGGATGCCCCAAGGTGGTACGTTTGAAATGCGCAAGGTCTTCCGGCAAATGCCAGGGCAGGGCATTATTGATTCCGATGCCGCGCTGGCGGTCGATGGCGACGACGATAGTCAGGCAAGAAGGCATGGTGCTCCGTTCAGCGAAAATAGTCAGGCCGCTTACCCTAAGCAGGCAAGGTGCTCAAAGTACCAATGGTACCCGGTTTCGCTGCGCAAGGCATGGAGACGGTCGCGGCGGAAATGCCAACCTGAGACGGATTGCAGGCAGATGAGTGTTGTGCGTTCACCAACAATCTGCGCCGGTCATGTGCGGTGGCAAAGCAAGGCGATGAGGGAAATAAAGTGATGCGCTAAAGCCGGAGAAACATGAGCGGCGCAAACATAAGCGGAACAGCGTGCCGATTCCGCCAGCAGCAGCATGGCTTTTTGATTGAAATGTCATGATGCAAGCCGAAAGCAGCCGCGATACAATGGGGCAAATGTAAAACATGCCAGTAGATCGCTTCTTATTGGCGACTGCCCCCATTTTCTCTGCTCCGATCCAATAAATTCAGTTCATTTTGCGGCAGCGATTCATCTCATCCCGGTCATCATGGCAATATTTCTCGCCTGTAAACCACTTGCCTGTGAACCGTGTTCGGCCGCCAAGGTAACGCAATTATGAATACTCGCACTCAGGTCCCGCCCACCGCATTGGTGCAGGCGGAAATCTTCCAGCAGCTGGTTGAGGGCATTACCGACTATGCCATCTTCATGCTGTCGGTCGATGGTTATGTCAGCAGCTGGAATGCGGGGGCGCAGCGCTTCAAGGGTTACAAGGCAGAAGAGGTTATCGGCCAGCACTTTTCTCTTTTCTACACGCCTGAAGACAAGGCTAATGACAAGCCCGCTAGGGCGCTGGCGACTGCTAGGGATACGGGAAAATTCGAAGACGAAGGCTGGCGGCAGCGAAAAGATGGCAGCCGCTTCTGGGCCAGCGTCGTGATCGATGTGATTCACGATGCGCAAGGACGCTTGCTGGGGTTTGCCAAGATTACGCGCGACATCACCGATCGCCGCGACACGCAGCTGGCGCTGCGCGAGAGCGAGGAACGCTTCCGCCGGCTGGTGCAGGGCGTGACCGATTACGCCATCTACATGATTTCTCCCACCGGTATCGTCACGAACTGGAACGCCGGCGCCGCCCGCATCAAGAAATATACCGATGAAGAAATAGTCGGCCAGCATTTCTCGACCTTCTACACCGACGAAGACCGCGCTGCCGGCCTGCCTGAGAGGGCATTGGCCGTTTCAGCTTCCGAGGGGCGGTTCGAGAATGAAGGCTGGCGCGTGCGCAAGGATGGCTCGCGCTTCTGGGCCCATGTCGTGATCGATCCCATCTGGGACGATGAAGGCTTGCTGATAGGTTTTGCCAAGGTTACGCGCGACATCACGGAAAGAATCGAAACTTCGCGCAAGCTCAAGCGCACCGAGGAAGCGCTGTTCCTGTCGCAAAAGCTGGAAGCGGTCGGCAAGCTGACCGGCGGCGTGGCGCACGACTTCAATAATATCCTGCAAGTGATAAGCGGCAGCCTGCAACTGCTGCAAATCTATATCGGCAGTCATCCGCTGGCGGCCAAGCGGCTGGAAAGCGCGCTGGGCGCGGTTGCCCGAGGCAGCAAGCTTTCGTCGCAATTGCTGGCCTTTGCAAGGCGGCAGCCCTTGCAACCCGTCGTGGTCAATCCTGGGAAAGTATTGCAGGGCATGGAGGAACTGGTAACCCGCGCGCTGGGCGAACGTGTCGACATGGAGACCGTCATTGGCACCAGCACCTGGAATATCCAGATCGATCCGCACCAACTGGAAAACGTCATCCTCAATCTCGCCATCAATGCACGCGATGCGATGCCGAGCGGCGGCAAGCTGACGATAGAAATCAGCAATGCCCTGCTGGATGAAGACTATGTGATGTCGAATTCAGACGTGACGCCGGGGCAGTATGTACTAGTCGCCATTTCCGATACCGGAACCGGCATGACGCAGGAGGTCCTGGAGCGTGCCTGCGAACCCTTCTTTACCACCAAGCCTGAAGGCGTGGGCAGCGGCCTGGGATTGAGCATGGCTTATGGTTTTGCCAAGCAAAGCGGCGGCCATTTCTCCATCTACAGCGAAGTCGGCATCGGCACCGTGATCAAGTTGTATTTCCCCCGCACTTTCGAAGCGGAAGCAGCGGCGGCACCTTTGTCGAATCGTCCGATTGTCGGCGGCACTGAGACCATACTCGTGGTCGAAGACGATCCGGCTGTGCAGTCCACGGTCGTGGAGATGCTCAATAATCTCGGCTACAAGGTGCTGAAGGCAAACAGCGCCGACAATGCCCTGGTGATACTGGAAAGCGGCATGCCGATCGACCTGCTGTTTACCGACGTGATCATGCCGGGCAAGCTGCGCAGTCCTGAACTGGCAAAGCGTGCCCAGGAACTTCATCCCAATATCGAAGTGCTGTTTACTTCCGGCTATACCCAGAATGCGATTGTGCATGGCGGCCGTCTTGATCCGGGCGTCAATCTGCTGAGCAAGCCTTATACACAAGACCAGCTGGCGCGGCGAGTCAGACATTTGATCTCCAATCGCCAGCATATCGCCCTGTCGCAACAGTCTCAGCCTGCTGCTGCACCGGGCACGAAAAACGCCGTGCTCAAGGCGCTTCGCGTCCTGGTCGTGGAAGATCTGCCGGAAGCGCGGAAAATTGCCTGCGAGCTGGTGGAGGCGCTGGGCAGTCAGGTCAAGGGAGTGGCGGATCCCGAAGAAGCGCTGAAGCTGCTGGATACCGAGCCCTTCGATGTGCTGATCGCAGACTATTCGCTACCCAGGATGAATGGACTGGAAATGGCGAAACTGGCCAAGGCCAGGAATCCTGCGCTGAAAGTGATCTTTGCCTCGGGCTACGGCGAACACTTCGAGCATACGCCGCCTTTCAAATATATTTCCTTGCCCAAGCCCTTCGACATAAGCAGCCTTGGCGAGGCATTGGAATTGGCACAGGCGTTGCCTGATCCGACCTAGAAGCGCTGAACGGCGTCGGATAGGAGAGGCGCGCTACGACCATGGTGTTATTGGCGGCAATCTGGCTGGCCTGGCATTGCCTCGCTCATCCGGCACAATTCAACGCAACTCAGCACAACTCGCGCTTCATGCCTGTGAAATGCACGATCAGCATCGGGCAATATCTTCATCTGTGCCGCAAGAATCAGCGAGGGGATTGGCATCTGCCGCTGCGGCGTCCGGAGGAAGATATAGACCCTTGCGAAGAGAGAGCGACAAGTCGGCATACTGGCGATCCAGCAGAGCAAGCACTTCTTCATCCGAGGTTTGCTCGAAGTCTTCGTAATAACTGCCTACCGACTGAAAATCGGCAGGTGTCAGCAGGCACGCGCCGTCATCCACCTGCGCTCGCAAACGCTTGACTACCTCCGGCGGCGCGACCGGCACGGCAAAAATCAGTTTGTGCGCACCGGATCGGGCAAGCGCTTTTAAGGCGGCTGTCATGGTCGCACCCGTTGCAATACCGTCGTCCACGACGATGACGGTGCGGCCGTAGACCTGCAGCGGCATGCGATTGCCGCAATAGCGCCTGCGCCGCCTTTCAATTTCCGCAAGCTGGCGCTGCTCTTCTTCCTGCAGATAAGTCGCGGAAATATTCAGCCTGTTCACCAGCTCCTGGTTGATCACATGTTGCGGCGGCTGTCCATCCACGACCGCGCCTATTCCCAGCTCGGAAGAAAAAGGCGAGCCCATCTTGCGCACCAGCAGCACATCCAGCGGCGCCGACAGTTCATGCGCAATTTCATAGGCAACCGGTATGCCGCCGCGGGGTAAGGCCAGCACTATCGGTTTTTCCTGCTTCAGGTAAGCAAGATCGACGGCAAGACGCAAGCCGGCATTACGGCGGTTCTTGAATGGAGCAGGATCGTTGTGCATTGCCTGTTTTCCTTGCAGCGAAGAAGGCGAACGAAGGAGTGGACAGTTATTCGACTGCCAGTTGCGAAATTCGATCGGACTTTTTTACGTCGGTGAAAACGGCGCAGCGATGCCGGAACCGTCTTTGCAGGGTCAGGGAAAAAGAGGGAAGCCGGCGTGCGGCAGATAAAAAAGAGCGGACCAATGATCCGCCCTTTCCAGGCCAATAAAGAAATTAAAACCGGTTAAAAAATTAACGAATTAACGAATTAAACGAAAAGCATGAAAGCTGGCAAATGAGCTAGCGAATGAACTTTCCGCTTTTGCCTATCATGGTCAGTTCCACGAATTCGCTGCCGGTATGATCCGTGGGGCCGAAGGAAACAACGAAACCGCCAAAGTCCAGGTTCTTGATCGACTCCAGCGCTTTGACGAATTTCTCGCGGGTGAGGTCGCGTCCGGCTCTTTTCAGGCCTTCCGCCAGCACTTTTGCATTCAGGTAACCCTCCATCGAGGCATAGGAAACCGTGGCATTGGTTTCCTTGACGGCTCTCAGGAACTCCTGCCCCAGTACAGTGGAATTCGATTGGGCGGGGGTGACTTGCGACACGATCACGCCTACGCCGTCCGCACCCAGGTCATTGATGAAAAATTCCGAAGAGTTGTTCGACAAGGTGATGAGCTGCATCGCGCCGCCTTGCTTGCGGATGGCCTTGATCACGCCTACCGTGTTTTTCGAGGAACTAAGGATGATCAGCGCCCGCGGATCTTGCTTGATCACCTCTGCTGCCGCCGCATCGTTGTCAGGGTCGACGCGTGCGAACGTGCTGATGGAAACGGGCGTCAGCCCGGCATCCGACATGGCTTGCTGAAACCCTGCCAGGCCATCGCGGCCGAAGGCATCGTCCACGTGCAGCAGGCTGATGTGCTTGAGTCCGGTCAGCGTCAGGTGGCGGATGATGGCCTGGATCTCGACATGGTAGTTGGCGCGTACATTGAACAGCCAGGGATGCAGCGGCGTATGGAAAACGGTTGCGCCGGTTGCCGGTGCGAGCAGCGGCATCTTGTTTTCAGTCAGCAGCGGCAGCAAGCCCTGATTGTGCGGCGTGCCCCGGCCCTGGAACAGGGAAAACACACGTTCGCGCTTGATCAGATTTTCCGCATTGGCCTTGGTCAGCGCAGGATCGAACTTGTCGTCCAGAGTAACGAGTTCAATTTTCCGGCCATGGATGCCGCCCTGCTTGTTCAGCATGTGGAAGTAGGCCTGCGCGCCGCCGTTCATTTCATTGACCGGGGCCGCAACGGTTCCCGTCACGCCCGCAGTCTGACCGATACGAATCGTCGTATCCGTTACGCCATCTTGCGCATGCGCCTGCCCGAATAAACCGAGTAGAGCGATGACGCTCCCCAGCAGATAGTTTTTGATTGCCATGTCTGTCTCCCCGAATAGGCTTCTCTATTGATTTTTTGGAAGGCCTATTATGCTCACTGGCCTTTAAGCTTTGATTCTTATAGGAATTTAGGACAATATTTCTGCTGCAACAAGGCTTTAGGCAGGCTTGTCGTCGTATATGCCACACTTTTCCCAGCAGCTTTTCAAGCAGGAAGACGAACGCGGCAGAACTTGTTTTTCATGCATCATGTCGTTCGATGCAGCAAACGATGTCGGCGGGCGAAGGCGGAATAAGCAGGCGCTAGGCGAGCAAGGCAAAGCGCAGGCCGCGATGGTTTCCCTTGCGCCTAGGGAAGGGCGGCGGCATCTGGTGTGTTCGTCACACGCTCAGATTTTCTACAGGAGCAGAAGCCGACGGCAGCAAAAATCGCTTGATGATCATTTCCGCCATCCTGTTTGCCGTCACCGCTTCGGAAATGATGAAGCCCTGAATCTCATCGCAATGCATGGACTGCAGCACCTGAAACTCTTCCATGGTTTCGACGCCTTCGGCAACCACGTCCATGTCGAGCGCATCGGCCATGGTGCCGATGGCGCGGAAGAGTTGAATGCCTTCGTTGCCATAGGTCAGGGCCTTGATGAATCCGCGGTCAATTTTCAGCGCATCCACGTCCAGCCGGTAAAGCTGCGCCATGGAGGAGTAGCCGGTGCCGAAATCATCGATCATCAGCTTGATGCCGTGGCGCCGCAATGTGGAGAGTTCGCTTTCGACGATCAGGCTATTGTCGATGACGGCCGATTCCGTCAATTCTGCTTCGATGAACCGGGGCTCAAGCTGGTAACGCGCCAGGGCGGCAATCAGAAAGGCGCTGACCGTGCCGGATTTCAGCTGTTTAGGAGAAATGTTGATCGAGACTGGAACGATGTCCAGGCCTTCAGCCTTCCAGGCCGCGATTTGCCGGCAGACTTGTTCGATGATGGATTCGCCTATCCGGATGATCAAGCCCAGGTCTTCCGCCGTATCGATGAATTCTCCGGGATAGACCAGGCCATGTCCGGGGCGATGCCAGCGCGCCAGTGCCTCCATGCTGGTAAGTATTCCCGTTGTCGTATCCACGCGCGGCTGGTAGTGCACCACGAACTCATGATTCTCGACGGCCTCTTTTAATGCATGTTCTTTGCTCAGCCTGTGCAGCAGCGAATCGGACAGATGGGGCTGATAAAAAGTATAGCGGCCCTTGCCGGCCGCCTTGGCCGCATACATGGCGATGTCGGCATGCTTCAACAGCGTTTCGCTATCCATCCCGTCCCTGGGATAGATGCTGATGCCTATGGAAGCATTGATGGCATTGCCCATGCCCGTGGCCAGTGAAAAGGGCTGCTCTATAGTCTGCACGATGGCGCCGGCCACTCGCGCTATATCTTCCTCTGTTTCCACATGTTCAAGAATGACGATGAACTCATCTCCGCCGAGCCGGGCCACATGATCGCTGGCGCGCACGGCCTGTTTCAGGCGATGCGTGGCCTGGACCAGCAATTCATCGCCCGCATCATGTCCGAGCGTATCGTTCACATTCTTGAAGTTGTCGAGATCGATGAAAAGCAGGGCAAGATCTCCTGTTCCATAGGAAGCATGCCTCAATGCATCCGGCAGGAAGCCATGCAGCCAGTTGCGGTTGGGAAGCCGGGTCAGGGTGTCGGTATTGGCCAGGTCGGCCAGCGCCTGTTCATGCACCTTTTCTTCGGAAATATCCCGGATGGTGACGGCCAGTCCCAGTTCCGAGCGCACCATGCGTCGGTAGATCCACTTCGCGCGCAATGGACTGCGCGGTGATACCCGGACTTCCTCTTCCACCATGCCGCGCTGATGGGCTTCCAGAAATAGCGAGAACATGTCTTCGCCCATGGGCGGCGCCAGGCTGCGAATTTTCAGGGCTAGCAATTTCTCGCGCGTGATGCCCAGCAACTCTGCCGCATGGTTATTGCAGTCTTCGATCTGGAAATCCTTTAGCTTTCCCTGGCGGTCATACAAGGGCTTCAATACATAAAAGCCTTCTTTGGCCGCATCGGTCGTCAGCCTGTAGGTATTCTGCTTCTTTTCGGCTTGCTGGCTGCGCCTGAACAGAAACGCGGTAAGCAGAGTGCCGGCCAGGGAAAAGGCCATGATCAGTATGCCCTGCGCAAGCGTGGTGTGACGCAAGGCATCGGCCTGCGCCCGATACGGCGCCATCGCATCGTCGATCGACAGTCCGGTTACCGCATACAGCGGATAGTCGCCGACTTTTTTCCATGCAACGAAGCGGGTTTGCTGGTCATAGAATTTATTCTCGGCCTCGATCAGGCTGCCTTCGCGGCTGAAAAAATACGGCGGCTGAATGTAAAACATGGGCGTATTTTCCGTCTGCACGCCGACCTTGCTGGTCAATACCGATCCGGCGTCGGTACTCAGCGTAATGAAATCGCTTTCGCCGATAATCGTGGTTTCCTGAAAGGCCGCCAGGTAGAAGGGATCTGCCGACACCACGGCAACGCCGCCGAAGGAACCGTCGAGCTGATCGAGACGCCGTGAAAAATGAATGGGAAGCCTGCCATTGACCAGTTTGCCGAAAGGCGGAGTGCTGATGCGCAAGCCCAGGCAGCAATTGGCCTGGTGCATTTGGAAAAAAGAAAAAGCGGCGGCGCTGACATGACCGCTGCCTTCCAGCAGCGTGCTTGTAATCAGCGTGCCGGCGCCATCGAAGATGGAGGCATACAGCAGCGGGCTCTGAGGAAAGAGTCCCAGATCCTTAACCTGTTCCAGGTTGACCGGCGTGTCGGGATTTTCCCATTCATTCTTCATGCGCAAAGTGATCTGGTCGATTTGCTCGACCATGATCATCAGTTGCTGCGCATAAGAATTGGTAAGCGACCGCGTCTTGCTGCGAACCAGTTGTTCGCCTTCGTCGATGAGCAGATCGGCCCGGGTGGAAGCGTCTACCGCGATGAGACTGATGATGAGCAGACCGACTGCCGGCCATATCAGCAGAAAAAACCACTCCCTAACACTGGATAGCGCCTGCAGTAGGGTTTTGCGAGAGCGGCTTGGGCTGTTCATGATGAAACAAATCCATATTGCTTATGGAGTAACGCCATAGGCATAAGTTCCTGCGCTCATCACAGGCACTAGCAGGGGAGCGATGAGCGAAGATGAATGCATTGCAGGAGGCTCATGCGGCTCTCGTTGGCAGGGAAATATTCAGGCGGGAAGCATCTGGCATTGCAGATGTTTAACAGCCAAAATTTCCGCAGCCTGCTTTACATGCCTCCTTGGGCGATAGCAATCGGAGCAGGCAGCAAAGGCAGCCTCTCAATTCGCTAGCGAACACCTTTCCTGCATGTGCTTCTCATGCTGCTCCAGCATTTCCTGCGACATCTGTCCATGGTGAGCTTGCATATGCGCCTTTCTTTCTTCGGGCGTCATCTTGCTGTATCTCTCGCACATCGCCGCTCTATCCATCTTGCCGCCATGGCTGCCCGCATTCGCAGCGGGAGAATGGGCGTGGTGTCCATGGCGGTGTTCATGAGCGCAACCGGACAAGACGATCGCGGAGACAGTGAAGACGAGGGCAGCGAATAGCGAGGACGATTTCATGAAGCTTCCGCCAGAGGGGTGAGTCTTCATGCTAAGGAGGGAAGCTTCAGTCAGATTTGACAGGGCTCAAGAAGGTTCGGGGCGGCGGCATGGATATCGCAGGCGACGCATTGCTTGCTCATTGCTGCTTATTGCAGACGGCAGAGCCAGAGCCAGAGAGCTACGCCGGCGAATAAAGGAAGGAGAACAGGACGCCGATTATCACACCGCCATCGGTGCAGTCAGCGGTGCATGATGCTGATAATTTTCCAGCGCAAAGTCCGTAGGCTCGATTTTCTCTAGCCATTCCGGTTCGTACTTGCCGGTCTTGGCATAGTCGGGAACGCGCTCCGAAATAATCAGCCTGGGAGCCGGATGGGGTTCGCGCGTCATTTGTTCGTTGAGCATGTCGAGATGGTTCTCGTAAATGTGCGCATCGCCAATGAAATAGGTAAACCAGCGCGGCGTATAACCGGTCAGCCTGCCAATCAGGTGCAGCAGCGTCGCGGCCTCCGCCAGATTGAAAGGCGCGCCCAGGCCGATGTCATTGCTGCGGATATACAGGCACAGCGAAATCTCTTTGGTTGCCGGGTTGGGAATGAATTGGTAGAGCAGGTGACATGCCGGCAACGCAATCGCATCCAGTTCGGCACAATTCCAGCCGTGGAACAGAATGCGGCGACTGCCCGGATTCTTCATGATGGTATCCAGGCAATCGCGCAATTGATCGACAGCCTTGTACAGCAATACTTTGTCCTTGCCTTCATCCTTCAGTTGCGAAACCAGCCGGAAACCGCGAGCTTGCGCATCGTCTATCTGCGCGCTATTGGCAGCGTCGAGCAGCTTGTAAGCCGGCCACTGACGCCATTGCACGCCGTACACCGCGCCAAGGTCGTCTTCGCCTTGACGATAGGGGTTGGCCAGCCACTCCGCATTTTCATTGGCATTCTGGTCCCACACCTTGCAACCCAGCGCGCGGAAGTCGGCTGCGCTGCGCGACGCACGCAGGAAGCCGCACAGTTCGCCCACCACCGACTTGAAGGCAAGGCGCTTGGTGGTCACGGCGGGAAACCCCTCCTTCTGCAAATCGAAACGCATCATCGCACCCGGTATGCTGATGGTGCGGATGCCGGTGCGGTTATCTTGCCAGCTGCCGGTATCGAGTATGGTGCGCACGAGGTCGAGATATTGTTTCATTGCAGTCTCAGGGGAATTCGGTGGGGAGAGAGGCGTCCGTAAGGACGCGCTATTTTAGCCTACTTGCCCGAATTGCAGCGCTGCCAGGCTGGCATACAAGCCGCCCTGCGCGACCAGCGATGCGTGAGTGCCCGCTTCCACGATGCGGCCATGCTCCATCACGATGATGCGATCCGCGCGCTGCACGGTGGCTAATCTGTGCGCAATCACCAGCGTGGTCCGGTCCACCATCGCCGCTTCCAGCGCCTGCTGCACCAGCCGCTCGGATTCCGCATCCAGCGCGCTGGTCGCTTCGTCGAGCAGCAGCAGCGGCGGATTCTTCAGCAAGGCGCGCGCAATCGCGATGCGCTGGCGCTGGCCGCCGGACAGGCGCACGCCACGCTCACCCAGGAAGGTCTGGTAGCTCTGCGGCAGGCGTTCTATGAATTCATGCGCCGCCGCCATCTTCGCCGCGCGCATCACTTCCTCATCGCTGGCATCCAGCCTGCCATAGCGGATATTGCTCATCGCATCGGCGGAAAAAATCAGCGTGTCCTGCGGCACGATGCCGATGCGGGTACGCAGGTCGGGCAGGGCCAGCTCGCGGATATCTACGCCATCCAGAAAAATCTTTCCCTGCTGCGGATCGTAGAAGCGCAGCAGCAACTGGAACAGCGTGGTCTTGCCGGCGCCGGACGGACCGACGATGGCGACCGTTTCACCCGAGCCGACTTCCAGCGACAGTGCATCAACCGAGTTGGCCTGCGGGCGGGAAGGATAGTGAAAGCTCACCTCCTTCATGGAAAGCGTCGCGCCGTTGCCGCTGCAGGGCGGCAGCGCGGTGGGCAGCGCAGGCGACATGACGGGTGATTGTTCCGACAACAGTTCCAGCAATCTTTCCAGCGCGCCGGCCGCTCTTTGCGCATCGCCGAACACTTCCGACAGCGCGCCGATCGCGCCCGCCACGATCACTGCATACAAAATGAACTGGCCCAGTTCGCCCACCGTCATGCTGCCTTCCAGCACCGCCTGCGTACCCAGCCACAATACGAACACGATCGCGCCGAATACCAGCACGATGGCGAGCAAGGTCAGCAGTGCTCGTGCCTGTATGCGTTTCAGCGCCGTATGAAAGGCGCCTTGCACTGCATCGGAATAACGCTTGGCTTCATACCCTTCGCGTGCGAACGCTTGCACGGTCGGCATGGCGTTCAGGATTTCGCCGGCCAGCGCCGAAGTGTCGGCAATGCGGTCCTGCGAGGCACGGGATAATTTACGCACGCGGCGGCCGAACCAGACGATGGGCAAGACCACGAACAGCAGCGTCAGCAGGATCAGCGACGACAGCTGCACGCTGGTCACGAACAGCATCGCCAGTCCACCCACGAACAGAAAAATATTGCGCAGCGCGAGCGAGATGCTGGTGCCCACTACCGTCTGGATCAGCGTGGTGTCGGTGGTGAGGCGCGACAGCACTTCGCCGGTGCGGGTGGTTTCGAAGAATTGCGGACTTTGCGTCACTACGTGTGCATAGACTGCATCGCGCAGGTCGGCGGTCACGCGCTCGCCCAGCCACGACACCATGTAGAAACGTGCCGCCGTTGCGATGCCGAGCACCGTGGCGACGCCGAACAGCGCCACGAAATAGCCATTGATCTGGTCGGGATGCATCGCCGCTTCACTGCCGAATCCCATGTCCAGCAATTGCCGGAAGGCGTAGGGAATTGCCAGCGTGGCTGATGCAGCGATCAGCAGCGCGATGCCGGCCAGTGCGAACTGCCGCTTGTAAGGCGCCATGAAAGGCAGCAGTTTGGTGAGCGTGGCAAGGCTGCCTTTGGATATTTCCCGTCTTCTGTCGTTCATTGTTTCTTGTGCATTCAAAGTTTCAGGGCTGATACATAGCCAGTCATTTCCAGATAACCGCGGCCGGCGATTTTTTTATTGCGATCTTCATTATCGTATTCATTGACATACACCGTGACCGCACCTTCCCAGTACACCGCGCCGGTGGAGGAACGCGAATCCAGCTCCTGGTCATCCTGCAGCGGAAGCAGCCGCCACTGCGTGCTGCCGTTTTCATTCGTCACTTCCACCGTCATCTCTACCGGATACACGGCCTGCGTGCGCGGCGAGCGCCAGTTGCGGTGCGGGATGAATTTCACCTGGTTCGGTCCATACTGGGTTGTGCTGCCGTCGGCCTCGCGCACATTCACGTAGGCCCATAACTGGCTGCCATCCTTGCCGCGTATGCGAAAGGCGGTGAGCGCTGCGCCGCCGTCGAGATTGATGCCTATCCAGTCCCAGCCCAGCGCACGTTCATCGAGCACCGTGGTCGACCATTCATGGTCCAGCCACGCGCTGCCGGTGACGGCGACGGGTTTGCCGTCCCGCGTAATCGACCCCGCAACCTGCAGATGCGGCTCGCTGTAGTAATAACTGGACTGCTCCGGCTTCGGCCCCTTGCGCGAATAACCGTCCTTGCCCTGCAGCAGAACAGGCTGAGTGGGAGACAGCGTCAGCTCCAGCGTGAACTCGCGCGCCGGCGCGTGAACGCGGTAGCGGCCCTGTTCATCGCGCGTCATGGTCCAGTCATCGAGCTTGACATCGGTATTGCCTTCTTTCGCATACGCCAGCCCGAAACCTTCGCGCGCACTGTTTTCCGCATGCAGCAATCTGCCCACTTGCGGGTCCGAGATCGCGGCATGCGCAATGATGAGCTGGCGCGGCGCGAAGGCGCTGGGATTGCGCACATCGTGATCGGTGGCGGAGCGGAAGAATGTGATCTGGAAACCCAGCGGCTTGCCATCGGGCGTTTGCAGCCAGCCGGTTGCGTACCACCATTCGGTGCGGAAATCGGGATGGGCGCCGAAGTCGTGGGGTAATTGCAGTTGCTTGCCGGGGACGACGGGGGAGAGTT
>JAFAGG010000082.1 GCA_023422955.1 Pseudomonadota bacterium
GGATGTGGCTATTCGCCGGAGGGCGGGGAGCAAGGATCGGGGGGCTTCAAGACGCAATTCAATACCGGTCCGGACGGTGGGCAAGAGGTCTATCATATCCATATGCATGTACTGGGTGGAGCGCGTCCCTGGCGCGGTCAGAGATAAAAACGTAGCAGAGCTCAAGCGTAACTATTATTAGCGCGGGATCGCGAGACCCGCATTGGAGAATTAACATGGGTTCCTTCAGTATTTGGCATTGGTTGGTGGTGTTGCTGGTAGTGATTCTGGTGTTCGGCACCAAGAAGCTGGGCAATATTGGTGGCGATCTGGGCAAGGCCGTGCGCGGCTTCAAGGATGGCGTAAAGGGCGGCGAAGAAGCCGATGCTGCCGACGGCAAGGCTGCTGCGCAAGTCGCTGACAAGGCGACTATCGATGTCGAAGCAAAAGAAAAGACCAAGGTCTGATCCGGGTTGTCATCCGGAGCCGATAGCCTGCCATGATTGATATCGCCTTTTCAGAACTGCTCATCATAGGCGTGGCAGCCCTGATTTTCCTGGGGCCGGAACGCTTGCCCAAGGTCGCGCGCATGGCGGGTACTTTGCTGGGCCGGGCGCAGCGTTACATGAACGATGTCAAATCCGAAGTGCAGCGCGAAATGGAAATCGATGAATTGCGCAAGCTGCAAAAAGAAGTGCGGGATGCCACCAGCGATGTCGAGCGCACCATTTCGGACAGCGTGGCGGATGCCAGCAGCTCGGTGCGGTCGGCGTGGGATGGCGTCATGGATCATGAGCTGGCGAATCCTTTGCAATCGCCATCGACACCCGATCAGATCGCCGTCAAGGCCAAGCATTTTCGCAAGAAGAAACTGGCCAAGAGCTCGGCAATTCCCGCCTGGTACAAGCGGAAAACAGGGCAAAAATCCCAGGTCATGTCGGCGTCGGCCAGGGTGGCGAGATATAAACCCGCCCATATGCGCAAGTCTTCATCGTCTTCTTTCTTCAATCTCTGATTTGAAGAGGCTGCGTGGCATTATGTCGGTCAGCCGTTTCCTTTCCTCCTCTTCATGAACGAACACGATAAATCCGGCGAAAAAGAAGAAACCTTCATTTCGCACCTGGTCGAATTGCGCGATCGCCTGGTCAAGGCATCCATTGCACTGCTGGTCGTAACGCTGTGCCTGGCGCCCTGGGCCAGTGAAATCTATGATGTCCTGGCACAGCCCATGATGGCGGCGCTGCCTGAAGGCAGCAAGATGATTGCGACTGGCGTGATTACGCCTTTCCTGACGCCTTTGAAGGTGACCCTGCTGGCGGCTTTCGTGATCGCGATGCCGTGGATTCTCTACCAGTTCTGGGCATTTGTGGCGCCGGGCCTTTATACGCATGAAAGGAAGCTGGTGTTGCCGCTGGTGATTTCCTCTTCTCTGCTGTTTTTGGTCGGCATCGCCTTTTGCTATTTCTTTGTCTTTCGCACCGTCTTTCATTTCATCCATCAATTCGCGCCGGCGTCGATTGCCGTGGCGCCGGATATCGATGCCTATTTCGGCTTCGTGATGACCATGTTCATCGCATTCGGACTGACCTTTGAAGTGCCGATAGTCGTGATCGTGCTGGTGCGCATGGGCCTTGTCACGGTAGAGAAGCTGAAGGAAATCCGGCCTTATGTAATCGTTGGCGCCTTTATCGTGGCGGCAATCGTGACGCCGCCTGACGTCATCAGCCAGCTGTTGCTGGCGATTCCGCTGACGCTGCTGTATCAAGTGGGAATCTGGATAGCGCCCGCTTTTGTGCGTGCCACGCGCGCGCCGGAAGAAGTGGCGTAGCAGGTGGAAAGAGAGTGAGGAAGTAAAAAGGCCGGACAACCCGGCCTTTTTTATTCTGCGACGGGAGCTTTGACGCGGGGGCGTGTGCCCACCTTGACGTCAAGACTGGCTTCCTGGCTTTTGCGCAGCACTCCGAGAGAGGCTTGCTGCCCCGGCTGAAGTTGCGCAATCAGGTTCAGCAAATCGGTAGTGTTATTGACCGCCTCGCCGTCGACCGACACCAGGATGTCGCCTGGTCGCATGCCCGCGTTATCGGCCGGACCGCCTCGTATCACGCCGGCGATGATGGCGCCTGAGCTTTTCTTCAGTCCGAAGCTTTCCGCCAGTTCGGGCGTGATCTCCTGCAATTCGACCCCGATCCAGCCGCGCGTGACCTGGCCGGTCTGGATGATGGATTCCATCACGGTCTTGACCGTGGAGGCGGGGATGGCAAACCCGATGCCGAGCGAGCCGCCGGTGCGCGAGTAAATGGCGGTATTGATGCCCAGCAGATTGCCGTTGGTATCGATCAGTGCGCCGCCTGAATTGCCGGGATTGATGGCGGCATCGGTCTGGATGAAGTTTTCGAAGGTATTGATGCCCAGCTGGTTGCGCCCCAGCGCCGACACGATGCCCATGGTGACGGTCTGGCCAACGCCGAAGGGATTGCCGATTGCCAGCACCACATCGCCGACCTGGATTTCGTCCAGGTGTCCGAAAGAAATGGCCGGCACATCCTTCATGTCGATCTTGATCACCGCCAGGTCGGTTTCCGGGTCGGTGCCGACCAGCTTGGCCGCCGCCTTGCGTCCATCCGCAAAGGCGACCTCGATTTCCTGCGCCGCTTCCACCACATGGTTATTGGTCATAATGTAGCCCTGAGGGCTGACGATGACGCCCGAACCCAGGCTGAACTGCCGCTCCGGCGCCTGCTGGTACTGGTCGCCGAAAAAGCGGCGGAAAAAGGGATCGTTCAGCAGAGGATGGGAAGGGCGGGTGGCCGCGGTAGTGGTATAAATATTCACCACCGACGGCATGGCGCGCGAGGCGGCATCGCGATAGGAGCCGGCCGGCGCGCTGCCGCCGGGCAGGGCTTCCCGTATCGTGACCGGTGCCGTAGCCTCGGTGATCAGCGTCCTGCCTATCGTCGTATCCTGAATCCACTGCGGTTTCAGGCTCACTACGATAAACCACAGCGCCAGACCGACAGTGACGGTTTGTGCAAACAATAACCAGAGACGTTGCATAGGAAGCAGAGCGGAATGAATGAACAGACTATAAGTAGGGACGAGCTTGCCGAATATCTAGCCCAGAGACTGGATATTACCCGTTTTCGGGATTACTGCCCAAACGGCTTGCAGGTACAAGGGCGCGCCGAAATAAGGAAGGTGATCACCGGCGTTACGGCAAGCATCGCTTTGATAGAAGAAGCCGTTCGTCAGAATGCGGATGCCATCGTGGTACATCACGGCTATTTCTGGCGCGGCGAAGATGCGCGCGTGGTGGGCACCAAGCATCAGCGGCTGAAGCTGCTGCTCACGCACGACATCAATCTGTTTGCCTATCATTTGCCGCTGGATATGCATCCCGAACTGGGAAACAATGCGCAGCTGGCGCAGGTGATCGGCTTGACGGCGACTGGCCGTTTTGGCGAAAACGACCTGGGCTGGCTGGGCGAGGTCAGCGATACGAGCATCAGGACGGTGGCGGATCTGGCCGCCAGAATCGAAACCGTCCTGGGCCGCACGCCGCTGGTCATCGGCGATGCCTCGGCGCCGGCAAAACGCCTGGCCTGGTGCACGGGCGCTGCGCAGAACATGCTGGGCGAGGCGATCGAGGCGGGGGCGCAGATCTACATGAGCGGCGAGATTTCGGAGCCGACCGTGCATCTGGCGCGTGAGACCGGTGCTTGTTACCTCAGTTGCGGCCATCATGCGACCGAGCGTTATGGCGTGCAGGCGCTGGGCGCGGACCTGGCGCAGCATTTCGGCATTGAGCATCAGTTCATCGAGATTCCCAACCCGGTTTGAGTAAGTCATTACTGCGCATTGATTCCCCGTCAATTCAGGCGGAGTGCCACTGCTGAAAAGTATTCCGCAGCTGTGCATATTGTTCTACAAAAAAGAATAAAGCGCCTTCGATTTGTTGACACTGGGAAATAGATGGGCGTTAATACCGCATGACTTCCAGATTTGAAACTGGCAGTTTTTTCTCTTACAGGACTCTCCATGGCAGCATTGGCACCGGCATTTCCGGTTAACGTTTTGGTGGTCGAGGACGACGCCCTTACGCGCCGTTCCTTGTGCATGGCCATTGAATCCGAGCCCGTGCTGCGCTTGTCGGCGGCCTGCGACAGTCTGCAGTCCGGCCTGGCAGCGCTGGAAGCGGGGCCCTGCGATATCCTGTTGACCGATCTCGGGCTTCCCGATGGTTCAGGGCTGGAAATCATACGTGCCTGCGTCCGCCTTTATCCCGATTGCGACATCATGGTGCTGACCATGTCCTCTGATGAGGAGCAAGTGCTGGCTTGCATCGAAGCGGGAGCAGCCGGTTATGTGCTGAAAAACGCCGGGCGGGAGAATATCGTGCGCGCCCTGCTGGATCTGCATTGCGGCGGTTCTCCCATCAGTCCTCTGGTGGCGCGCAAGGTGCTGTCCCGCATGCGCAACGAGGTCAAGTTGCCACCTCCCATGCCTCCGGCAGAAGTGCGCGTCCTCGAAGAAGACGTGCAACTGACCCGGCGCGAAAGTGCCATCCTGGAGTTGATTGCGCGTGGCGACAGTTACGCGGAAATGGCGCAACTGCTTTCCGTCTCGGTGGGAACCGTGCAAACCCACGTAAAAAATATCTACGCCAAGCTTTCCGTCCACTCTCGCGGCGAAGCGGTCTATGAAGCGCAGCGCCGCGGTTTGTTGCAATTCGACTTGCTCAAGGCCAGGGCCTGAACCTTCATCGGCCGGCTTTTTCCCCGGTCGTAGCCTCTGTTTGCCTGTACTTCCCCAGGGTAAGCGTCGCTCAATCCGACCTGAATAAATGGGTGGGACACGGGCTTGCGCAATTCCAGTAAGGGCATTTGTCCAAAAATCATTGGAGTAGCAGGCCTATTTCCTCAATTTTGCTTTAAATCATCCCACACCTTCGCTATAATCTTCGGTTGCTGGAAGTTTTGTACAGATTTCGCATTCACTAATTGGGGCTGGTATGAGTAACGAAAAGCAGGTCGACTCTGGTCGACGCGGCTTGCTCGTCGCGACGTGTGCGGCGGGAGGCGTGGCTGGCTTGGCTACGACTGGGGTCTTGGTTTCGACCTTTCAGCCGTCTGAGAGAGCCAAAGCGGCCGGTGCACCGGTAGAGGTTGATATTGCCGGCATGGCGCCTGGCGAGATGAGAACCGTCGAATGGCGCGGCAAACCCGTCTGGATCCTGAAGCGTTCCCCGGAAATGCTGCAGTCGCTCGATAAAACTGCGGGCAATCTGGCGGATCCGAATTCCGAGCGGAATCCCAATGAGCTGACGCCGGAATACGCGCGTAATGCGCATCGCTCGATCAAGCCTGATCTGCTGGTGGCCGTTGGCATCTGCTCGCATCTGGGCTGCTCTCCCGTTACCAAGTTCCAGCCAGGCCCTCAGCCTTCGCTGCCGGACGATTGGCAAGGCGGCTTCCTGTGCCCCTGCCATGGCTCCTTCTTTGATCTGGCAGGACGTGTCTACAAGAACGTACCCGCTCCCGACAACCTCGAAGTCCCGCCGCATACGTATCTGACTGATACGAGATTGCTTATCGGTGAAGATCAGAAAGGCTGAGCGTAATCATGGCATTCCAAGAAAAGCAACTTCCTCCTGATGCGCCGGCAGCGGCCAAGGCCCTGAACTGGGTCGATTCCCGCTTCCCGCTGACCAAGCTCTGGAACGACCAGTGGGGCCGCTATTACGCCCCCAAGAACTTCAATGCCTGGTACATCTTCGGTTCGCTCGCCATGCTGGTGCTGGTGATCCAGATCGTTACCGGTATTTTCCTGGTCATGCATTACAAGCCGGATGCACAACTGGCATTCGCTTCCGTTGAATACATCATGCGCGATGTGCCCTGGGGCTGGCTGGTGCGTTACATGCACTCGACCGGCGCTTCGGCCTTCTTCGTCGTGGTCTATCTGCACATGACACGCGGCCTGCTCTACGGTTCCTACCGCAAGCCGCGCGAACTGATCTGGCTGTTCGGCGTTGCGATCTTCCTGGCGCTGATGGCTGAAGCCTTCTTCGGTTACCTGCTGCCCTGGGGCCAGATGTCCTACTGGGGCGCACAGGTTATCGTGAACCTGTTCGGCGCGATTCCCTTCATCGGCGAAACGCTGTCGCTGTGGATTCGTGGCGACTACGTGGTGTCCGATGCGACCCTGAACCGCTTCTTCGCTTTCCACGTGATCGCGATTCCGCTGGTACTGCTGGGCCTGGTTGCTGCTCACTTGATCGCCTTGCATGAAGTGGGTTCCAACAACCCCGATGGCGTGGAAGTGAAAGACAACATCGGTCCCGATGGTCATCCGGTTGACGCCATTCCTTCGCATCCGTACTACTCCACCAAGGATATCTTCGGTGCGACGGTGTTCCTGTTCTTCTTCACCGCGATTATCTTCTTTGCGCCGGAGATGGGCGGTTACTTCCTGGAGTACAACAACTTCATTCCGGCTGATCCGCTGAAGACGCCTGCGCATATCGCACCGGTTTGGTACTTCACGCCGTTCTACTCGATCCTGCGCGCTGTGACCACCGACTTCATGCTCTGGCTGATGATAGGTGTGGCGGCTTACGCCCTGCTGGTGATCCTGACCACTCGTCTGAACAGCGTCATCAAAGCCGCTTTTGCAATCGGCGCGCTGGTGGTGATTGCTGCGATGTGGATTTTCGATCCGAAGTTCTGGGGTGTGGTGCTGATGGGTGTATCCGTGCTGATCCTGGCCGGCTTGCCCTGGCTGGATTACTCACCGGTGAGATCGATCCGTTATCGTCCGGACTGGCACAAGTGGGTGTACATTGTGTTCGGCATCGCTTTCGTCATCCTGGGTTATCTGGGCGTGCTGCCTCCGACGCCGATCGGTACCCTGGTGTCGCAGGTCTGTACCTTCATCTACTTTGGCTTCTTCCTGCTGATGCCATGGTGGAGCACGATGGGTACATTCAAGCCCGTGCCTAACCGTATCACCTTCCATGCCCATTAAGCCGCAAAAGGGATAAGAAATGAAATTGCTGAAAAAACTGATTGTGGCCTTGGCAGTGGTGCCGGTGTTTGCAGTGGCTGCAGAAGCCACCTTCCCGTTGGACAAGGCACCGGATCGCAGTCATGATCTGGCCGCCGTGCAGAATGGCGCCAAGCTGTTCGTCAACTATTGCCTGAATTGCCATGCCGCATCCTTCATGCGCTACAACCGCATGCAAGACATCGGTCTGTCTGAAGACCAGATCAGGGATAACCTGCTGTTTGCTTCTGACAAGGTCGGCGACCTGATGACGATCTCCATGGCTCCTGCTGACGCCAAGGTCTGGTTCGGCGCTGCGCCGCCGGATCTGACGGTCATTGCCCGTGCCAAGGCATCCGGGGCCGGTTCCGGTGCAGACTGGCTCTATACCTATCTGCGTACTTACTACAAAGACGACACTCGCACGCTGGGTTGGAACAACATGGTATTTCCGAACGTCGGCATGCCGCACGCACTCTGGGATTTGCAGGGTGTGCGGACTGCCAAGTTCGTGGAAACCAAGGACGCGCATGATCCGGAAACGGTTCATGTAGAGTTCGCCGGTTTCGAGCAAGTCACCCCAGGCAAGATGACCTCGCTGGAATACGACAATGCAGTGGGCGACCTGGTGGCTTATCTCCAATGGATGGGCGAGCCGATGCAGCACAACCGCAAGCAGTTGGGTGTATGGGTTCTGCTGTTCCTCGGCGTATTGGTTACCCTGGCATGGCGTTTGAATGCTTCCTATTGGAAAGAAGTCAAATAAGCCTCTTCCCAAAAGAGGAAAATACAAAAGCCATGACAGTTTGATTTGCTTTTGGACTTTGCCTTGCGCTATAAAGGCAAGGAAGTAAAAGCAAATAATGCAATTAAGGGGTGAGTCGTTCGGCGTCTCACCCCCTTTGTTTCTAAGGAACTATAAAAATGATGGTTCTCTACTCAGGTACTACCTGCCCCTTTTCCCAACGTTGCCGCCTTGTTTTGTTTGAAAAAGGCATGGATTTCGAAATCCGCGACGTTGATCTCTTCAACAAGCCGGAAGATATCGCCGCCATGAATCCTTATGGTCAGGTGCCGATTCTGGTTGAGCGCGATCTGGTCTTGTACGAGTCCAACATCATCAATGAATACATTGATGAGCGCTTCCCGCATCCGCAACTGATGCCGGCTGATCCGCTGATGCGTGCCCGTGCCCGCCTGATGCTGTTCAATTTCGAAAAAGAAATGTTCGTTCACGTGCATACGCTCGAAAATGACCGCGCCAAGCCGGCCGACAAGGCACAGGAAAAGGCGCGCTCTGAAATCCGTGATCGTCTGACCCAACTGTCGCCGCTCTTTTTGAAGAACAAGTACATGCTGGGCGACGAGTTCTCCATGCTGGACGTGGCAATCGCTCCCTTGCTGTGGCGCCTCGATCACTACGGCATTGAACTATCGAAGACGGCAGCACCTCTGTTGAAATACGCAGAGCGCATCTTCTCGCGCCCTGCCTACATCGAGGCGCTGACGCCATCTGAAAAAGTAATGCGCCGCTAATCTGCGCTTACAGAAAAAGCCGGGATCAATGGTCCCGGCTCTTACGCACACATTTCTCTATGTCTGAAATATCAACCAAGCCCTATCTGCTGCGTGCCATCTACGAATGGTGCACGGACAATGGCTATACACCTTATATCGCGGTGTGGGTGGATGAGAGGACACGGGTGCCCCATGAGTACGTGAAAGATGGGGAAATCGTCCTGAATGTCAGCGCCGTGGCCACCGGCGGCTTGACGATGGCCAACGACTACATTCAGTTCAATGCCCGCTTTGGCGGTATTCCGCGCGATATCGTGGTGCCGGTCGATAATGTGCTGGCCATCTATGCGCGTGAAAATGGACAGGGCATGGCTTTTGAGGCGACACGGGCTTCCTCCAACGAGGAAAGCGGTGAAAACGATACCTCTTCTTCAACCGGACCCAGCCTGAGCGCGGTGCCCAGTTCTTCAGCGTCGCAGGAAGAGCGGGAAAAAGGCAGCAATAATGAGCCTGACCCCGATCCTCCGAAAAAAGGCGGCCGCCCGACGCTAACCCGAATCAAATAAAGTACAATACCGGTCTTCCATGCCGGCTTAGCTCATCTGGTAGAGCACCTGATTTGTAATCAGGGGGTGGCGGGTTCGAGTCCTGCAGCCGGCACCAATTAAACAAAGGCTTACTTCTCCAGCGAGAGGTAAGCCTTTTGTTTTGTCTGATGTTTTTTATGAGTCACCCACACTTGCGCTGACGTATCCGTTGACTTCAAGGGTTTATCAACGACTGGCGTTTAATTTTTCGTGCGTTATCGTACATATCGTTAGCTTTAATCAACGCTCCATCTCGTCAGATGGCTAATATGCTTGGGTAGTAGCGATTACATTTTTATCCACCTAGCGATTTTTGCCTGCATCCGAAAGGATTGCGGGCATTTTTTTGCGCTGTTCGCCGCGTCATCATTGAGAACGAAGGCCAGAGATCCGGGCTAATGCATTGCTGTCATGGAGGCTTGCAAGGCCTCTTACCTGCTTGTGAAGGCAAGGCGGGACGAATATGGCAGATCGGAAAGAGGCGAAATCAATCCTGCTGCCGGCAATTCATTCCTGACGGTGAGATCCTCGCCTTCAGGGTTTGACCTTGGTGTCGGGCTTGGCCGGCGAGCGACGATGCTTGCTTGCTGATGAAGATGCGGCGGCAAAGTAGGCCTTGCTGTTCAACTCATCGTACATGCGCTGAAATCCTGCGGAGAGGATGGGGCTTTCCATCGGTTTGCCGATGTAATAGCTGTCGTAGCTGTACCAGATCAGGGCGACGACACCCAGGCTCTTGGCCAGTCGGCTGGTGTCATACAGGACCTGGGCTTTCTGCAGGTCGTTCATTGCGTGGAATTCCTTGCCACCCTCCTTGGGCGGCTTGAGCCAGCCATGCTCGGTGTCGGCAATCGGCATGTCGCGCAGGCCGGCTTTCGCAAGGTGCTGACGTACTTCGTATACTTCCTTGGCATAGCTCGGACCGGCATTGCCGCGCGCCGAGCGGTTGTACGGATGCCAGGAGAGCACATCAAAAAACTTCCACATCGGTTCGCCTTCGGAGGTACGCGCCGATAGCAGCGTCGGGATGCCGCAGACATAGGCTTGCGGCGGAGAAAGCACGGGAAGGGTCGGGTCCACCCGCTTGGCGGCGCTATAAACGCGCTTTTGCAGGTCAGCCAGGCGGGTTGGCGTCATGGTGGCGAATTCCGGCGGATCGCCGGGACAGGCATAAGGCTCATTCCATCCTTCTACCGCCCACAGATAGTCGCGGGTACGCGAGATGAAACGGTACACATAGTCTTCATAGCGATCGAGATCGCGCGGTCCCGACAGGCTGCCGGGCCAGCTGGGATAATGCCGGTTGGGTTCAGTGGGGCGAGCCGACGCCCAGGTCGGTACGGTGCCGAAGTTCTTGAGCACCTTCGCGCCATTTCTTGCATGCGCGGCGTAGATTTTTTCGATCAGGGAGAAATTGATGGAGTCATCTGACTTCCAGACCGCGGCATCATGCAGGTGAGAGATGTCCAGGTCGCGGATGAGCGCGTACTTGAACATCGGCTCCCGGCTCTGCGGCCCGGCCCAGTCGCCACCGTTGTAGAGCCGGTGCGAATGCATGCCTACCTTGAAGGTCTCGTCTGCCAGGGAATAGCTCGCCGACAGCGTGCGTGCCGAATAGGAGCCATGGGCGGCGTCCAGCAACACGTAGTATTTGCCAGGCTTGGGATTGGGGATGACGACGAGCTTGTCGGCTTCTGCGCCCACGCTTTTTTCATCATGCGATTTGCGGCTGGGTTTGGACGCATGTTTCGCATACAGGTCCACGGTGCCGGCACCGCCATCGCGCCAGGTCGTGACATGCAGATTGCTGGCGCCAGCGGGCAAGGTGATTTCGTACACGCGCATGGCGCCTGCGCGTCCCGAAATTTTTTCGACCGGCGTCCTGTTGGCCAGCGTTACGACTTTCTCTTCCTGGGAAAAAATCGCCGATGCGGCAAGGGAGCTGCCTAGCGCCATGAACAGCACCACAAAAATCCGAATCGCTCTCATAATCTTCCCCGTAAATCGTTCTGCCAATTACCTTCAAACACCTTCAGAAGCCTTCAAGCGCTTGCCCTGCATTCCTTGGTGACCAGCCTGAGTCAGCGAATGATGACAATGAATGACTTGGTTAAACCAAGGAATTTCTCTTCCCGGATTTCCGCGTTCGGAAACAGCTGCCTGACTTCCGAGCGGGTAAGCAAGCGAGTGGAATCCAGAAAATCATCAATCTGTTTTTGCGACGGCCGCGCAACCAGGCCCCACACCGAAAAGTAGCGCAGCAAGCGGCGCGTAATCTTGTTGGGCAGCCACTGGATGAAAACCGTCATCAGGTGCGGCTCGACCGGAAACCACTTGTTCGGCGTCTGCAGATAGAGTTTCCGGCTGCAGCGCATGGACTCGGCGGCGAATCGCGCTTGGTCCTGGAAGTCGCCGACATGTTCGATGACCGAATTGGAAAAAGTGAGATAGAACTGCTGGTCATCAAACGGCAGTGCGCGTCCATCTGCCTTGTAGAATCTGAAACCGCTCCTGATCACATTCTGCTTCAGATCATCGTCGATATTGACGATGGAGACTTTGATGCCGGTCGGGAAATCTTCCTTCCACCAGCCTGCGGTGCCGCCGACATCCAGTACGGAAGCGCCCTGCTTTACCGCTGGAAAGAGTTCCATGAAGGCTTTCTTTCGTTTAGGACGGAAGTGATTCTGGAAGATTGCGTAGACCCGGTGGATGAAATATTCCGGCTCTGGCGCAGCGGGGGGGCATACCCGGACATTTCATTTGCATCATCATTTACTTTCGTAGATGCGGTTATCGGGGACGTGTCTTTTTGCATTTCGGTGTATCCATTGGCTGGATTGAACAAGGTCGGGCGAAAAGGAAAAGCGCTCAAGGCTTCTGAGCGGTAAGCGTCAGGAGATGGCCGTCTTGACGGTGCCCAGGCTAGCGTTCCAGGAGGATGGCAATACGTTCGTTGGCGGAATTGATATCGAAGCCTTCTGGATCGAAGATGCCGCCGGCCCATCTCAGCAGATGCACATATTCTTCGTGCTGTGGATCAGCAATCGCTTCCAGGAAGGCTTCATAGCCATAGATGCCGCCCACGTCTTCCGGCGGACAAGCACGCTCGCCCGCCACGCATAACGGTCCCGACCAGGCAGGATGCGCCTTCTGAGTTTGCTCCACCACCACGCGATGCTGCCAGTTATCACCGAAATCGTACTGGTAGATGAATTCGCTCACGCCTTTGCCAAGCACGGTAGAGAGCTTCTTGCCATTCTCCGGGATGATTTCCACTTCATCATAGGGGTCTGGCTCGCTATACGATTTCCCATCGATCTCGAATTGATGCAGATGAGAGTCCGTCCACCCCATTGCTCCCTGCATGGCCAGGTGCAGATCGGGCAAGGTAAGGGAGGCAGGCACCTGCAGACGGCGCCAGATTAGTGGCTTGATATGCAGCAGTTCGATACGCAGGCTGATGTATTTGGCAGGAGCACTCATGCTGCCATTATAGGTCAGGCTTTACGAAGCCAACCAGGAGGATTTAGCCCTGAGAAGGCTCTGCAGTGTTTGCTTTAGCGACATTCCAGGGCAGCAGTTCATCGATGCGACTGATCGGGTGGTCGGCGATATGCGACAGCACATGCCGCAAATAAGCCTGTGGATCGATGTCATTCAACTTGGCGGTTTCGATCAGGCTGTACATTGCCGCCGCCCGCTCACCGCCCGAATCGGCACCGGCAAACAGATAATTCTTGCGCCCCAGCGCCACGCCCCGTAAAGCCCGCTCGGCGGCGGAATTGTCGATCTCGATGGCGCCATCCTCGCCATAGCGCGTCAATGCCTCCTAGCGGTTCAAGGCATACAGTATCGCCGCCGTCGTATCGGATTTCTTCGACAGCGTTTCCAGGGTGGCGCGCAGCCATACCTGTAGCGCATTGAGTAAAGGCCTGGCCTCGGCCTGGCGTATTGCTCGCCGTTCATCAGGTGGCTTGCCGCGGATCGTCGCCTCAATGGCATACAGTTCACCGATGCGCCGCAAGGCTTCCGTTGTCACTGCGGAAGGTCTTGCCTGATGCAGTTCGTAGAACTTGCGCCGGGCATGGGCCCAGCAGGCAGCTTCAGCAACCCTGCCGGTTTCATAGACCGCGTTGAACCCGGCATAGGCATCGGCTTGCAGGATGCCGGTAAAGCGTGCCAGGTGCGTTTGCGGATGGCCCCCCTTGCGATCTGGCGTATAGGCAAACCACACCGCCGGCGCCGTGGTCGAGCCCGATGGCCGGTCATCCCTCACATAGGTCCATAGCCTGCCTGTCCTGGTCTTGCCATTGCCCGGTGCCAGAACCGGCACCGGCGTGTCATCGGCGTGAATCCTGGCACCTGCCATCACATGGCGACGAATCGCTTCCACCAGCGGGCGCAGCAAGCCGGAGGCGCTGCCGACCCAGTCCGCCAGGACAGAGCGCGACAGCTCCACTCCTTCGCGCTCATAAATGACGGATTGCCGGTATAGCGGTAAGTGGTCGGCATATTTCGACACCAGCACATGGGCCAGCAGGCCAGGGCCGGCGATGGAACGCTCGATGGGACGACTGGGAGCCGGTGCCTGGACGATGCCGTCACAGCAAGCGCAGGCCAGCTTGGGGCGGATGTGGCGGATCACCTTGAAGCTGGCGGGAATGAATTCGAGCTGCTCGGATACATCGTCGCCAAGATGGCGCAAGTTGCCGCCACAATCAGGGCAAGCAGCTTCAGCGGGCGGGTAGACCTTCTCTTCACGAGGAAGATGATCTGGCAAGGGTTTGCGCACCGGGGATTTGCGCGGTGTGTTGCTGTGTTTCTCCGCCAGCCCAGCAGTCTCGCCCTCATCAGCCTGGAGATCTTCCAGGCGCAGTTCCAGCTGTTCAATCTGGTGATCGATCTTCTCCGACTTGCGGCCAAACTGCATGCGCTTTAACTTGGCGATCAACAGCTTGAGCTGCTCGATCTCGGAAGCATGGGTGGCAATGACGGCATCGCGCTGTGCCAGCAAGACGTCACGCTCGGCCAGCAAGGTATCCCGCTGACGGACCATGGCCTTCAGGGCTTCGATATCGTCAGGAAGATCAGCGTGCTTTTGCATGCCGGGAAGTTTACGCAAGTGCGGGGATGTTTACAAGCCGGATTGCGGGCGCTGTGTGCGTTCCGGCCTGCGCCAGTCGATGCCTTCGAGCAGCATGGACAATTGGGCTGGTGACAGTGATACGGATCCTTCAGTGGCCTGGGGCCAGACGAAACGGCCATGCTCCAGGCGCTTGGCCAACAGGCATAGACCATCACCTGTCCACCACAGTACCTTGATGATGTCGCCGCGCCGCCCGCGGAAGACGAACACATGGCCACTATAGGGATCTTCGGCCAGAGCGGTTTGTACCCTGGCAGCCAGGCCATTGAAGCCGCAGCGCATGTCGGTCACGCCGGCGGCAAGCCAGATACGGGTCCCTGCAGGCAGGCCGATCATCGGACCAGGCTTTGCAGGACAATACGCAGCACTTCTGTGTTGACCTGGCCGTTCAACACGACGCGTCCGCAGGTCAGATGTAACTCGATGGAGCCGTCTTGCGTGGGTAGAGTTTGCCGTTGATCTGAGGATGGCGGCACAGGATCCGTGACCACGACTGGCAGCAATCCAGGCTGATCTGGATGACAGACAGTTTGACTGCGCAAATACTCACGCTTCCAGGTGAAAATCTGATTGGCATTGACGTCGTGAAGCCGAGCAACACGTGATACCGAAGCACCTGGAATGAGCGCTTCCTGAACAATGCGCTGCTTGTGCTCGGCAGTAAAAAATCGGCGCTTGGGCCTGGTAGGCCCGGCTAGCTCTGGGGTGTCTAGCATAATGTCCACTACAAATAATGGACACTATCGTCGTCCAGACAGCGCCTGCCGTCCAGACGGTTCAGAGAAGACGCTTACTCTGAGCGCAGTAAGCGGTGAAGAGAAGAACTCCCCTGAGAGTGCGGTTAAATATATTTCAGGAGCAATGAGGCGAAGAGGGAATATGCGGTGCGCTTGCGATCGAACAATCGTGGGGTGACGCACATAAAAGAGCGCCGTGCCGCAATCTGGGACGGCAGGCAGAAAGACAAGAAGCCCGCTCCAAGCCGGGCTTCTTGTCTACATTATTGAGAGTTCTTGCCGCTCTGGAAAATTTTATAAATGGTTTTTTCGGAAAGAGCCATCACGAACCCATGCCTATCGCCTTCTTGTTCTCTTCCGTAATGGTCCAGTAATAAATGGTCTTGTAATCGACTTTTTCAGTACGCTCTGGCGGCCACTCCGGTCCCATGTCGAAGTCATGCGAGACCACGCGGGTGCCGACCTTCAATTGCCTCCATAGCTGCGGACGCAGCGCGCGGTTCACGCTGGGCAGCAGGTATAGCGTCACGACATCGGCTTGCGCGAAATCGGCTTTGAACAAATCACCCACCATGAACTTCACGCGATCGTCCACGCCGGCTTCCTTGGCATTTTGTTTTGCCTCGCTAATGCGTTGCGGATTCAGGTCTATGCCTACGCCGCGCGCACCGCGCTTGGCGGCAGTAATCACGATACGGCCATCGCCGCAGCCCAGGTCGTACAGCATGTCGCCTTCCTTGACCTTGGCCATTTCCAGCATCTTGTCCACCACTTCCTGCGGCGTCGGTACATAAGGCACATCCAGTTTGGGAGGCGTTTGTGCCTGTGCGGAAGTAAAGGACAAGGCAAATGCAAAGCTGGCGATTATTGCGAACGGTGAAAACAGGAGACGACGAGACAAACGGGGTTTCATGAACTTCTCCTTTTTGTGTGGGGCTACTCGATGACAGAAGACTGCGGGGAATGAACCGGGTGCCGATTAACCAGCATGAGCAAAATAAATCCTATGGCGAGTACTCCTACGCCTATCCATGCCGCATTCAATCCACCCAGCGACTGGCTGTAGACATACGACAGGCTGGCCCACAGCATGTACAGGCAGGTGGCATTGAAGATCAGCGGCAGCAGAGGGTAAAAGGGAACCTTGAAAGGGCGTTCGGTGTGCGGCTCCTTGTGGCGCAGCACGAACAGCGACAGGCCGGCCAGCAGGAAGAACAGCCAGAACACCGGTGCGGTAAATTCCACCATGGCCTTGAAGCCGCCGCCGGTCAGCGTGCCTATCACCACCAGCAGCAAGGCGGCATAACACTGGATCAGCATCGCATTGGTCGGCGTGCCGCGCTTGGCATCCCATTTGCTCAGCTTGGACAGCACGGACCAGTCGCGTCCCGCAGCGTAACTGGTACGCGCGCCGACGATCATGGTGGCATTGATCGATGTCAGTGCGGCAATCGCGACCATCAGCGAAATGATTTTCTCGCCATAGGCACCGAAAGCCACCGACAGCAGGCTGGCGGCAATCGCGGAAGAATCGCGCATGCCGTCCATGCCCAATCCTATCCAGTAAGCCCAGTTCACCAGCAGGTAAAGCAGGGTAATTACCACGATGGACAGCACCAGCGCCTTGACCATGTTGTGGCGGCCGTCCTTCAGCTCGGCGCTGATATAGGCGGCTTCATTCCAGCCGCCGTAAGTCAGCAGTACGAATACCATGGCCAGGCCGAACGCCGCCGGCATGTTGATGACGCCGTCTTCGGCTGCGGCGACAGGCGCAGGAGTGGGTACCGTATGGCCCGCGCCCAGCAGATAAAGCGCTGCGCCGACAATGATCAGCAGACCCAGCACTTCCAGCAGGGTCAGCCAGGTTTGTGCAGAGGCGCTGGTATGGATGCCGCGCAGATTGACCCAGGACAGAATCGCAATCGATGCCATCGCATAAATGGCGGATGACCATGCGGGACTAACCGCAGTCAGGGGCAGGAGCTGCGTCATGTAGTCGCCGAATACAAAGCCGAGCAGGGCAATCGAGCCGGTGGTAATGACGGAGAATCGTGCCCAGGCGAAAAGAAAGGAAACCGAGCGGCCGTAGGCGCGATGGAGAAAGTGATAATCGCCGCCGGCATGAGAATAGGCGGTGCTTAATTCGGCATAACACAGCGCGCCCACCAGGGAGACCAGACCGCCCAGTAGCCAGGCGGCAAACATCCACTCCGGACTGCCGGTTATGCCGGCCACCATGGACGGCGCCTTGAAGATGCCGGCGCCGATCACAACGCCAATGATGAGAGCAATGGCATCGCGCAAGCTCAGAACGGCTTGCGGCCCCGCATGCGGCTCGGCGCCGCCGGTAAGATTTCTGGAGGGCGCTTGGTTTTTCATCCGGCAAGCCATCGCGCTTGCAGCGGCGCAGCGGCATGTGAAAAACGCAAGACAAAGTACGCTTTCGTCATCCAGATCTCCAATGCTATTAAAAAAGCAGTTTGGATACTATTCGCACTATCAACGGATAGCCAAACAGAATGCCAATTGTTTATACGAAATCAAAGGGCAATCTGTACCAAGGCCAGCACGCGACAGGTGATGATTTCACCCGCCAGTTCCGGGGCACCGGAACATATCTAATGAGGCACTGGCCGCCCGCCGGGCGATGAAGCAAGGGTTTCAATATTACCCCAACTTCCTCCCTGGTCCGGCCGGGCGTGACAGGGCGTCGATTGTTGTAGAAATAGAAGGCGAAAGAGCCGGAGTATCGCGGAAGAGCAGAGAGGATAAGGGCCTTAATTTTCCGCTGCCGCTGCCGGTTCTGCTGCGGATGGCGGGACATTCCTGTTCTCGATCAGTCCCATCGCTTCGAACAAGGCAATCTGCGCACGCGCGACATCGCCTTGCGTGCGCATCAGGTCGCGCCGGTTGGCAAGCCAGGTGCGCTGCACTTCCAGCACATCGAGGAAATCGGTCAGGCCTTCAGTGTAGAGCGTGCGCACTTGTTCCAGCGATGCATCCGAGGCTTCGGCAGCGGCGCGGCGCGCGACCAGCTGGGAGCGGGTGGTCTGGTGCGCCAATAGCGCGCTCTCGGCTTGCTCCAGCGCTTCCAGCACGGTTCGCCGATAAACCAGCGTGGCTTCCCGGGCGCGGGATTGCGCTGCGCTCAGCTCGGCCCGGCGCTGGCCGCCGTCGAATAAGGGAAAGGACAGCGCGCCGCCCAGCGAACTGGTCAGGGAGCTGACTACCGAGCCGGTACCTAGGCCGGTGGCGGTGAGCAGCAATTGTCCCGGCAAGCGCAGTTGCGGATACAGCTCGGATTCCGCAACGCCGACATTGGCATAGGCGGCAATCAGTGCGCGTTCCGCGGCCCGTACATCGGGACGCAGGCGCAGCAGATCGACAGGGCGGGGCGTGGGCACGGGCTGGTCCAGCGCCGGAAGCGGCGGCATGGTTTGCACCGCCTGCGTGGGCGAAGGGGCGGCGAGGCGCTCTCCGGCCAGGATGTGCAGCGCCAGTTCGGCCTGTTTCACGCTCGCCGCGGCGGCATCCAGTTCCGCCTGCACCGTGGCCAGATCCGACTTCGCGCGCACCAGATCCAGCGGCGGTGCCAGGCCTACATCGACCCGCACTGCGACGATGCGCTGCGTTTCTTTTCTCAGTTGCAGCGTCTGTTCCAGCAGTGCCTGTTCACGCTGCGTTTCGCGCCAGGACAGATAGCTGCGGGCTGTCAGCCCGGCGGTAGCAAGCCGCGAAGCCTGGGCCAGGTCGTGCTGCTGCATCAGGCTGGCAGCAGCGGCGCGTTCGGCTTGCCGCAAGCCGCCCCACAGGTCGAGCGCCCAGTCGAACTGCAAGCCGGCGCTGGCGCTGGGAGAGTTGTTGGTATTCTGCGTGGTGGTGCGGCTGTTGGTATTGATGTTGCCACGGCGGTAATTGGCGGTGACTTGCGAGCTCGCATCCAGCGTGGGGCGCAGCCGGCCCTGCGCGCCTTGCAGCGCCGCCGCAGCCTGGTCGATGCGCTCAAATGCAATCGCGATATCCAGGTTGCCGGCCAGCGCGCGATCGACCCACTGCGTGAGCTGAGGATCGTCGAACTGTTCCCACCAGCGCAAATCCGCTTGCGTGGGCGCCGAGGTCGGCGCCTGCTGATAGACGAAGCGTTCGCCATCCTGCAGGCCGACATCCGGGCGCTCGTAGACCGGGCCCACCGTGGTGCAGCCCGCCGCCAGCAGTGCCAGCATTATCAGTGCGGCTTTCATGCGTTTCCTTTTTCATGGGAAGCGGCGGCTTCCATTTCCTGCTCCAGTTGTCCGCTTTGATGCGCGCGCGGCTTCGAGAAACGCGCGATCAGCAGATACACCACCGGTGTCAGGAACAGCGTGAATACCGTTGCCAGGCCCAGGCCGCCGAAAATGATCCAGCCGATGGCAGCGCGCGACTCCGCGCCGGGGCCGCTGCCGATCACCAGCGGCAAGGCACCCATCACCGTGGAGGCGATGGTCATCATGATGGGACGCAGGCGCACTGCCGCCGCTTCGGTGACCGCTTCCAGCACCGTGCGCCCGCTATCGCGCACCTGGTCGGCAAACTCCACCAGCAGAATGCCGTTCTTGGCCATGATGCCTACCAGCAGCAGCAAGCCAATCTGGCTGTAGATGTTCAGCGAGGTACCCGACAGCGCCATCGCGAATATGGCCGCGCACAACGCGAATGGCACGGTGATCATCACCACCAGAGGGCTGGTGATGCCTTCGAATTGCGCAATCAGCACCAGGAACACCACCAGCAGGGCGATGCCGAAGGTGATAGCGATGCCTTGGGAGGTTTCTTCCAGCGTGGCGGCTTCGTCGAGAAAAAGCAGGCTGATGCCGGCGGGAAGTTCGTTGCCGGCGAGTTCGCGCAAGTCATCGACCGCATCCCGCACCGAATAGCCTTCCGCCAGGTCGCCCGATACTTCCACCGCGCGCCGCAAGCCATGCCGGTCGAGTTCGGCGGCCACGCCTTCTTCCGACATGCGCACGAATTGCGACAGCGGCACCAGCTTGTCGTCAGCCGCCCGCACATTCAGCATCATCAGGTCATGCGGACCGCGCACCGTGCCGGCTGTCGATTCCAGGATCACGCTCACGGTGCGATCCTGCACCGACAGTTCCGTGATCTCGTTGCCATCCACCAGCGCCTGCAGCGCGGCGCGGATCGCCTCCACCGAGATGCCCAGGTCGGCCGCGCGCAGCCGGTCCAGCTCCAGCGTGATCTGCGGCTGGGTGGCCTGGAATTCCACGCGCAGATCGCGCACGCCCGGCAGGGTTTTGCCTATGGTATCGGCGAAGGCATAGGCGGCCTGCGCAATTTCCTGGTGGCTGTTGCCGGTCAGTGCAAAGCGTATGCCGCCGTCGGCCCCGCGTATGCCCAGGCTGTTGCCGGCCGAGATGCGCACCTGCGCGCCGGGAATCTCGCTCAGCGCCGGGCGCAGTTGCGAGGAAATCTCTCCCTGGCTGAGATCGCGCTCGCCCCAGTCCTTCAGCCGCGCAATCACGGTACCGACATTCGGATCGCGCCCGCCGGTAATCGACAGGATGTTTTCGATGACACCCCGGTCGACAAAAGGCGCTAGCGCCTGTTCCACCTGCTCCACTTGCCGGTCCATGTAGGGCAGGCCTGCACCATCGGGGCCGGTGAGTGCCACCATAACTACGCCGCGGTCTTCCGGCGGCACCAGCTCTTCCTGTATGGACGGAAACAGCGCCAGCGAAATCGCCAGCAGCGCAAGGCTGACGCCCATCAGCAGCCAGGGAAACCTGAGGATCTTGCTCAGCGTGCGCTCATAGCTGTCGCGCATGCGGCCGCCGCTGCGGTTCAGCCATGACTGCCAGCGCCCCGGTTCGCCCTGCATGCGGGTGCGTGACGCCAGCGCCGGCACCAGCGACAGCGCCACGAAGGAAGAGATGGCTACCGAGAACGCCATCATGAAACCGAATTCGCCGAACAGCCGGCCCGCTTCCGACGGCAGGAAGGAAATCGGCACAAACACCGAGGCCAGCGTGACGGTGGTGGCGATCACGGCAAAGAACACTTCACGCGTGCCCAGCACGGCAGCGGCCAGCTTGCCCAGGCCTTCGTTGCTGCGGCGCTGTATGTTTTCCATCACCACGATCGCATCATCCACCACCAGGCCGCTGGCAATCACCAGCGCCAATAGCGTCAGCAGGTTCAGCGAAAAGCCCAGCGCCCAGATGGCGGCGATGGTGCCGATCAGCGAAACGGGAATCGCCACCATCGGAATCATGGTCAGTTGCCAGCGCCCCATGAACACGCCGACCACTGCAATCACGATGACCAGCGCAATCACCAGTGTCAGCAGCACTTCGCGGATCGCGCCTTCGATGAAGATGGCTTCATCGACCGTCACGGTGATGTTGGCATCGCGTATGTCGCGGTTGAGCCGCGCTACGGTCTGCTTCACGCCGTCGGAAATGGTGACCGTATTCGACTGGGCCTGGCGCAGCACACCGAGGTTCACGACCGAGCGGCCATCGAGCCGCACATAGGCGGTGGGGTCGGCGGGAGAGAAAAAGACTTCGGCCACATCGCCGATGCGCACCTCGTCGCGTACGCGCAGCGCCATCATTTCTTCCGGCGTTTCCACCGAAGCATTGGCCCGTACCCGCACTTCCTGGTCGACCGACTTGAAGCTGCCGGCCGGCACGTCGGCGCGTGCGGTGCGCAATACCGTGGCGATATCGTCCACCGCCAGCCCGTAGGCGGTCAGGCGCGCCGGATCGACGCGCACGCGCATCACGCGCGCCTGGTTGCCGAACAGCGTGACATCGGCCACGCCATCGACTGCCGTCAGCGCCGGCTGTATCTGGTCTTCCACCAGGCGCGTGAGCTGATCGACGGGCAAGGTTTCGCTGGTGATCGCCAGCTGCATCACCGGCCGCGCATCGTCGTCAGCTTTCACCACCGTGACTTCTTCCACGCCATCCGGCAGATTGCGCTCGATGCGGCTCACCGCTTCGCGGATATCGTTGGCGGCATCGTTCAGGTCGATATCCGGCCTGAATTCCACGCTGACGCGCGCCGTGTTTTCTTCGCTGGAAGAGCGCACGCGCATCACGCCCGCGACCCGCGCGGTGGCGGCTTCGATCAGGCGCGTGACTTCGGTATCCAGGGTTTCTGGCGCTGCGCCCGGCAGCGATGCGCGTATGGTCACCACCGGCCGGTCCACGCTGGGCAGCTCGCGCACTTCCACGCCCAGCAGGGCGGCGATGCCGGCAATCACGATCAGCAGGTTCATCACCGCCACTAGCCAGGGGCGGCGCACGCTCAGCGCCGGCAGTCCGGAAGTCGGGTCCTGGCTCATGCGCCTTCCATCCCTTGGGTAGCCACCGGCTCAGCCTGCTTCTGGCGTATCAGGCGCACTGCGCGTCCCGGGCTCAGGCGTTGCACGCCCTCCACGACCACAGCTTCGTCAGCCTGCAATTCACCGCGAACCAGCACCGAGCCTTCCATGCGGCGCACCACCTGTACCGGCACGCGCACGCTCTGTTCATTACGGACTATCCAAACATGCGCGCCGTCGCTGGTCCATTGCACCGCGATTTCAGGCACGCGTATCGCGTCGTCGCCGGGCAATGCCAGCTGGATGCGGAAGGACATGCCGGGGCGCAGCAGGTCTTGCTCGTTCGGCACCGTGGCGCGCACGGTCAGCGTGCGGGTTTGCGCATCGAGACGGCTGTCGATGCGCGACAGCTTGCCGGTAAATTCCTGGCCCGGAAAGGCAATCGTGGTCAGCGTCAGCGCCTGATCCAGCGCCAGTCGTGGCAGGAAAGGCTCCGGCACCTGGAAACTCACCAGCAGGGAAGTCCTGTCATCGAGCGTGGTCACAGCCGTATCCGGGCCGATACGGTCGCCCGGATCGACCTGGGCGATGCCGACCACGCCGGCAAAGGGGGCGCGAATGGAGCGGTCGCGCAATTGTTCCTGCGCCAGCGCGAGTTCGAGCTCAGCCTGGCGAAAGGCAATCTGTGCTTCAACCAGCACATTTTCCGACACCGCTCCCGAACCCTGCGCACGCTGATAACGGTTCAGCAACTGCCGCGCGCCATCCAGCCTGGTTTGCGCCAGCTTCACCGCCAACTGCTCGTCGCGGTCCACCAGCTTGATCAGCAACTGGTCTTTCTTTACCTGCTGTCCGGCGGTAAATGCCACGCGCTCGACTTCGCCGGCGACCTTAGGAAAGACCGTGACCGACGACGCGGCAATGCCGGAGCCGACGAGATCCAGCATCACGTTATCGTTGGCGCTTTCAGTTGCAGCGACGACTACCGAGGTTTTTGCGTTACTGGAATTGGCGGCTGCTGGAGGCGTCTTTTGCTGCTGGCTTATCCACCATCCTCCCAGCAATGCAAGGATGATCACAACGAGGATGGCAACAATAGAGCGGCAAGAGCGGGATAGGCGGGATGAGGCTGGCACTGTCAGTGGATACCCGGGAAAAATTTAAGGGGATGGCTTGCAGCGATGATTCTTCAGCAAGCAAAGCCGAGGCCTGGTGTCGGCCGACTGAGTAGAGACTTTATCTTGCATTTGTTTCTCCACTATTTCACTTGCCTGGTAATTTATTATTGAGCAAGCAAACGGCTGGAGCAGAAATTATCTTTGCTTCAAAGAGGCCGGGAAGAAGTAGAGATCACAAAGTAGCGATCACAAGCAGGCATTGTACGCAGGGTGGTTCGAAGTATCCCTGCAATGCGCATGAGTGCACCGCAGCAATACTCAGCAGGATTTCATGCCTTGCCAGCGCGGCGCCAGCGCATGATCGATGCAGAAAAGATCCAAAACACGAGCGACCGTATGATCGACCATGTCATCGATGCTCTGGGGACGATGATAAAAGGCAGGCAGGGGAGGGAAGATGATGCCGCCCATCTCGGTGACGGCGGTCATGTTGCGCAGGTGCGCGAGATTGAAAGGCGTTTCCCGCACCATCAGTACCAGGCGACGCCTTTCTTTCAAGGCCACGTCAGCAGCGCGGGTAATCAGATTGTCGGACAAGCCATGCGCCACGGCTGCCAGGCTGCGCATCGAGCAGGGCGCAATCACCATGCCATCATTTTGAAATGAACCGCTGGCAAGGGCCGCGCCGATATCGCGCACCGAATGCGCCACATCGGCCAGCCCTTCGACATCCTTGCGGCTCATGTCGAGTTCCTGGTGCACATTGAGCACGCCGGCATCGGACAGCACCACATGGGTTTCGATATCCGGCGATGCCTTCAATACCTGCAGCAGGCGCACGCCATACACGGCGCCGGTGGCGCCGGTGATGGCAACGATCAGGCGCTGTACCGCAGGCATAGTCAGAACGGGAGGACTATCAGGATGCGTCGTGCTTCAGCATTGCCTGCAATTCACCGTTTTCGTACATCTCGGTCATGATGTCGCAACCGCCGATGAATTCGCCCTTGACGTAGAGTTGCGGAATCGTGGGCCAGTTGGAATATTCCTTGAT
The DNA here is from genome assembly GCA_023422955.1 of Pseudomonadota bacterium. Lineage (GTDB taxonomy): Bacteria > Pseudomonadota > Gammaproteobacteria > Burkholderiales > Burkholderiaceae_D > JAEZLB01. The sequence continues at coordinate 24,508 of JAFAGG010000082.1, forward strand.
GCCCTGACGCAGCTCTTCGTCTTCCAGCACATTGACGGTAATGACATTGGCTGCACCCGCACCTTGCAGCATTTGCACCGCCTTGCTTGAAAAGCCGCACTGCGGAAACTGGCCGGTTCCCTTCATGAATAACACCACCGCGTTTTTCTCCACGGTTTCCTTGATCCAGTCTTTTACGTCGCTCATAGCTTCCTCGCTAAAAAGAATATCGCCATTATACGGCCGGGCTGAATTTGCAGCAGCAAACAAGGAGGATTTCTGAATCGCCGCTTTTATTCCCTCCCCTTCATGGGGAGGGTTAGGGTGGGGATGGGTCTTTGCGGTTTGCGATGGAAACCCATCCCCATCCCAACCTTCCCCTTGAAGGGGAAGGAGTGTTCTCATTCTTGCAAAGGCCGTGCTTCACGAAACCTCATCCCCACCCCTTTGCATGGGAAGGAGTCTGAATGCCTACCGCTTCAACTTCGCAAACGCCGCCGCCATTGCATTATTGGCCACCGGCTCACGCTGCTGGCGCTGCTGATGCTGAGTCATGCGCTTGGCATCATTGCGGTCGCCGCGCTGCACGCCTTGCGAACCAGCCGCCGGCATGTCGTCCGCCAGTCGCATGGTCAGCGCGATGCGCTTGCGCTTCTCGTCGACTTCCAGCACTTTCACTTTCACGACCTGGCCCGCCTTGACCACGGTATGCGGATCTTTCACGAAGGTATTGGACAGCGCTGAGATATGCACCAGTCCATCCTGATGCACGCCGATATCGACGAACGCGCCGAAGGCTGCGACGTTGGTCACCACGCCTTCCAGGATCATGTCAGGCTGCAAGTCGCGGATTTCTTCCACGCCTTCCTTGAAGCTGGCGGTGGTGAATTCGGGGCGCGGATCGCGGCCCGGCTTTTCCAGTTCCTTCAGGATGTCGGTGATGGTCGGCACACCGAAACGTTCGTCCGCATATTTGCTCGGATTCAGCGTCTTCAATAACTTGCCGTCTCCGATAATGCTTTTCACATCTTTCTGGATGTCGGCAAGAATCTTCTCTACCAGCGGATAGGATTCGGGATGCACCGCCGAGGTATCGAGCGGATTGTCGCTCGCCATCACGCGCAAGAAACCCGCCGCCTGCTCGAAGGTTTTTTCGCCTAGTCGCGGCACCGACATCAATGCCTGGCGGCTCTTGAACATGCCATGCATGTCGCGGAAGGACACGATGCTCTGTGCTACGCTGCTGCTCAAGCCGGATACGCGCGCCAGCAAGGGCGCGGATGCGGTATTCACATCCACGCCGACCGCATTCACGCAATCTTCTACCACCGCATCCAGCGTGCGCGCGAGCTGGCTCTGGTTCACATCATGCTGATACTGGCCCACGCCGATCGACTTGGGATCGATCTTCACCAGTTCGGCCAGCGGGTCTTGCAGGCGGCGGGCAATCGAGACCGCGCCGCGCAGCGATACATCCAGCTCCGGCAATTCGCGCGAGGCGAATTCGGACGCGGAATACACGGAAGCTCCGGCTTCGGAAACCACGATCTTAGTCAGTTTTAATTCCGGATGCTGCTTGATTAGGTCCTGCGCCAGCTTGTCGGTTTCACGCGAAGCGGTGCCGTTGCCAATCGAAATTAGTTCAATGCCATGTTTGGCAGCGAGTTGTGCCAGCGTATGCAAAGAGCCATGCCAGTCGTTGCGCGGCTGGTGCGGATAGATGGTGGCGGTGTCCACGACCTTGCCGGTCACATCGATCACGGCCACCTTCACGCCGGTACGCAAGCCCGGGTCCAGGCCCATGGTCGGGCGCGGACCGGCGGGCGCCGCCAGCAGCAGGGACTTCAGATTCAGCGCAAACACCTTGATCGCTTCGATCTCTGCTGCATCACGCAGCTTGCCCATCAGCTCGGTTTCCAGATGCATGAAAATCTTCACGCGCCAGGCCCAGCGCACGGTGTCGTTCAGCCACTTGTCGGCAGGGCGGCCCTGGTTGGAAATGCCGAACTGCTTGGCGATTCGCGATTCGCAGGGATTGAACGGCGCATCCCATTTCGGTTTTTCTTCCTCGCTGTCCAAGCGTAGCACCGCGTTCAGCATTTCTTCACGGCGGCCGCGGAAGACGGCCAATGCGCGATGCGAGGGAATCGTGCTGATCGCTTCCGCATAATCGAAGTAGTCGGCATACTTGGCGCCAGCATCTTGCTTGCCTTCCACGACCTTGGATTCAACCACGCCATGCTCGTTCAGATACTCGCGCAGCGATTGCAGCAATTCAGCGTTTTCCGCGAAGCGCTCCATCAGGATCTGGCGCGCGCCATCCAGCGCCGCCTTGGTATCGGGCACACCGGGGTTGTCGCCATTGTCGGTGGTGAACGCAGGCTTGATGTACTTGGCCGCTTCTTCTTCCGGATTGAGCAGGGGGTTGGCCAGCAGCGCATCGGCCAGTTCGGTCAGTCCGGCTTCGGCCGCAATCTGCGCCTTGGTGCGGCGCTTGGGCTTGTAGGGCAGATAGAGGTCTTCCAGCCGCGTCTTGTCTTCCGCATGGGTGATCGCATCCAGCAGTTCCGGCGTCATCTTGCCCTGTTCTTCGATGGACGCAATGATGGCAGCGCGGCGGTCTTCCAGTTCGCGCAGGTAACGCAGACGTTCTTCCAGCAGACGCAGCTGGTTATCGTCCAGCCCGCCTGTCGCTTCCTTGCGGTAACGCGCGATGAAGGGCACGGTCGCGCCTTCATCCAGCAGGGCGACAGCAGCCGCAACCTGGGCGGCACGGGCATTCAGTTCGGTGGCAAGGCGTTGTTCTATGGAAGGCAGCATGGGAATAAACTCGTTGCAGGGAAGCGGAGGATGATACCGAAATCGGGCTTAAAAACCAGCCTTGACAGGGTTTTGTAACACTCAGGTGGTCATGCCGGCAGCAAGCTGACCGCCTGAGACACGTTCAATCGAAGCGAGATCTTTCCAGCTTTGTACCGCTGCAAAGCCAGCCTCGTTCAGCAATGCACGCACCGCTTCAGCCTGGTCGTAGCCATGCTCCATCATCAGCCAGCCGCCTGGTTTGAGATGGCGAACAGCGCCAGCAATGATGGTGCGTAGCGCCGACAGGCCGTCGGCATGATCGGTTAGCGCATCGAGCGGTTCGAATCTCAGGTCGCCCTGCGCCAGATGTTTATCGCCGGCGACAATGTAAGGCGGATTGGAGACGATGACATCGAACTGTTGATCTTCAATCGCCTGATACCAGTCGCTGTGCAAGAAATGCACCTTAACCTGATGACGCTGCGCATTGTCCTGTGCGATGCCCAGGGCGGCTTCGTTCTGGTCCAGCGCCGACACCTGCAAATCCGGCCGGGCATGCACGAGGGCCACGGCAATCGCGCCGGAGCCGGTGCCCATGTCCAGTACGCAAGCCTGTTGCGGCGCTTTCTCTATGGCGAGCTCCACCAGCAATTCCGTTTCGGGGCGGGGAATCAACACGCCGGGCGCGACCTTGAACGACAGTCCGTAAAACTCGCGCTCGCCCGTGATGTAAGCGATCGGCTCGCCCGCCAGCCTGCGCTCGAACAGCGAGGCAACGGTATGGATTTCATTGGTAGTGAGCACGTGATCGGAGCGGGTGATGAGCTGGGTGCGCGACAGCTTCAGCGCATGACACACCAGGATGCGCCGCTCCAGCGCATCGAGCACCTCCAGGCGCAGCAGGGCGCTGAGGGTCGTGCCTTCGGAAATTTCAAGCATGCGAAAAATTCAGCAGTAAATCAGGTGCGAATCAGTAGAAAAATCGTTGCCGCTCGCGCCGGAAGAACGCGACCCATACCAGCACCAGCGACAGCGCGACAAACCACACCATGGCCCAGGCAGGAATCGACAGGCCGAAGATGGGATCGTAATCCGCCGTGCACAGACCATCGGCCTGAAACAGCGCCGGGAACCATTGCGCGGTAGGAATGGTGTTGAGCGAAGTCTCCAGCGGATCGATGCCGCAGGACATGTTCGGATTAGCCTTCACCCACAGGTGCCGTCCGGCCACCGCCGCGCCGGTGATGCCTGCAATCGATGCCAGCGCCGCGCCGAATCGTGCTGCGCCTTGCGGCAGGATCGCGAAGATCAGGCAGATCAGGGCAATCGCTGCGAACGCATAACGCTGCACGATGCACAGCGGGCAAGGCAGCATCTCGCGCACATGCTGCAGGTAAAACGCATAGCCGAGCAAGCCTATACAGATCAGAGCGACAGCCAGCAAAATCGTTTTGGTTTTCATGCAGGTCTTTCAGTTCGCGTAAGGTCTATGTATTCCCTCCCCTTCAAGGGGAGGGTTAGGGTGGGGATGGGTTTAAAAAGGCTCCAACCAAAACTCATCCCGATTTCCCCTGCCGTTACATTTCGTCATGCACTCTAAAGCATCACCCCTCATCCGACAAGGCGGCCAGCATCTCCGCCTGGTGCTCGGTAATCAGGGTGTTGGTCATCTCTTCCAGGTCCCCATCCATGATGAAGTCCAGCTTGTAGAGCGTGAGGTTGATGCGGTGATCGGTCATGCGGCCTTGCGGAAAATTGTAGGTGCGGATGCGTTCGCTGCGGTCGCCTGAACCGACCAGCGACTTGCGCGTGGCGGCTTCCTTGGCTTGCGCCTCGCGCATTTGCGCATCCTTCAATCGCGTGGCCAGCACTTTCATCGCGGTGGCCTTGTTCTTGTGCTGGCTGCGGTCGTCCTGGCATTCCACCACCAGCCCGGTCGGCAAGTGAGTGAGGCGTACTGCGGAATCGGTCTTGTTGATGTGCTGGCCGCCGGCGCCTGATGCGCGGAAGGTATCGATGCGTAGTTCGCTGGGGTTGATGGCTATATCTTCCAGTTCATCGGCTTCCGGCATCACCGCGACCGTGCAGGCGGACGTGTGAATGCGGCCCTGGGTTTCGGTTTCCGGTACGCGCTGCACGCGATGGCCGCCGGATTCGAACTTCAGCTTCGAATACGCGCCGTGGCCGATGAGGCGTACGATTACTTCCTTGTAGCCGCCCAACTCTGACGCTGATTCCGATACCACCTCCACCTGCCAGCGGTTGCGTTCCGCATAGCGCGTGTACATGCGCAGCAAGTCGCCAGCGAACAACGCGGCTTCATCGCCGCCGGTGCCGGCGCGGATTTCGAGGAAGATGTTGCGCTCATCGTTGGGGTCTTTCGGCAGCAGCATTTTCTGCAGATCGGCTTCGAGCGTTTCGATGCGGCTTTCCGCTTCTTCCATTTCCTGCTGCGCGAATTCCTTCATGTCCGGGTCGCTCATCATCTCTTCGGCGGTCTGGACATCGTTCTGCGCCTGCTGATAGGTCTTGTACAGCGCGACCAGCGGGTCCAGCTCGGCATGTTCGCGCGTGAGCTTGCGGTAATTGTCCATGTCCGAGGTGACGGTTTCCTGCATCAGCAGTTCATTGACTTCTTCCAGCCGTTGGGCGAGCTGGTCGAGTTTGGCGAGCATGGACGGTTTCATAAGTGGCTCTTAGGAAGCGGATATCGGGAAAGGGTAGTGCAGGGCAGCGGAGATGCCGCAAGGGATGGATGCAGCGCATCCGCAGCGAAAGTAGCTAGCGCTTGGTGCGGAACAGTTGCGGCAGCAAGGCGGCCAGGCGGGCGCGTTCGTCGCCGTCGGCCAGGTGCAGGGCCTGTTGCGGGCCATGCAGGAATTTAGCGGTCAGGCCGCGCGACAGGGCTTCGAGCACCATGTCGATATCTTCGCCGCGCGCCAGCAGCTTGCGCGCACGATCGAGTTCCATCTGGCGCAGCGCTTCACTGGACTCATGCAGTTCCTGGATGACGGGCACGACCGAGCGGCTGTCCAGCCAGTGCATGAAAGATTGCACGCGGGTTTCGATGATGGCCTCGGCCTGCGCCACTGCGGCCTGGCGATTTTCCACGCCAGCTTTGACGGCCGCGCCGAGATCGTCCACGGTGTACAGGAACACATCGTTCAGTGCGGAGACTTCAGCTTCGATATCGCGCGGCACGGCCAGATCCACCATGAACATGGGCTTGTGACGACGCGCCTTGACGGCGCGCTCGACCATGCCCAAGCCTATGATGGGCAGCGAGGAGGCGGTGCAGGAAATGACGATGTCGTATTTGGACAGCTGGTCCGGCAAGTCCGCCAGGCGGATGGAGCGGCCGTTGAAGCGGTGCGCCAGCGCTTCGCCGCGCTCCAGCGTGCGGTTGGCAATCGTGATGCTCTTGGGCATTTGCGCGGCGAAGTGCGTCGCGCACAGCTCGATCATTTCACCGGCGCCGATGAACAGCACATGCTGCTCGGCCAGGCTGTCGAAAATTCTTTGCGCCAGTCGCACGGAAGCGGCCGCCATCGATACGCTATGCGCGCCGATTTCCGTCGTGCTGCGTACTTCCTTGGCAACGGCAAAGGTGCGCTGGAACATCTGGTGCAGATAAGTGCCCAGTCCGCCGGCAGCCTGCGCCTGACGAACCGCATCCTTCATCTGGCCGAGGATCTGCGGCTCGCCCAATACCATGGAATCCAGGCCCGACGCGACGCGGAATGCATGACGCACCGCATTGTCCTGCGGCAGCGTATACAAGTAAGGGCGCAGCTCCGCATAAGGTAACTTGTGATATTCGGCAAGAAAATAGCCGATGGCATCGAGGGAATCCTCGTGATCGGCAGAAAGCCGGTTGGCCGAGTAGAGCTCGGTGCGATTGCAGGTGGACAGTATGGCCGCTTCGTTGGAGGCATCCGTGCCGCCATGCTGGGCAAACCAGGCGCGCGCGGACGCAATCGCATGGCTCAACTGATCAGGAGCGAATGCCACTTTCTCGCGCAAGGAAACGGGCGCGGTGTGATGGTTCAGGCCTACTGCGAGCAGTTGCATTCCGGTCAATGGGTAGTGGGCAAAAAGCCCCTCATTATAACGCGTTGCGAACGGGCACCGAAATCGAGAAAGCGTTTCTTCACTATCGTTGACAGACTAGCATGCCGCAAGTTCTGAAGCTGCCGTTATAAAGCCGGCTTCAGGAAGATGTCGGTGTTTCCAGTTGTTCAAGCCGATAGCCGAAACTGTATACAGGCAGCAGCCGGAAACCCTTGTCCGGCCTGAGTCCCAGCTTGGTACGCACGCGCGAGACATGGGTGTCGACGGTGCGAGACGAGACTTCCAGCTCGCGCGACCAGATTTTCTCGACGATGAAGGCGCGCGACAGCGGCCGGTTCCGGTGACGGAAGAACAGCAGCGCCAGCGCGAATTCCTTTTGCGTCAGCTCCACCGGCTGAGCCTTGATGCTCAGGAGATGACGGGTTTCGTCAAACGCATAGTCGCCAAACAGCAGCGGAGCCGGATCGCAGCGATCCGGATAAGCACGCTGCAAGGCCACACGCAGGCGCAGCGCGACTTCGCCCTGGCGCAGCGGCTTGACCAGGTAATCGGTGAGGCCCTGCTGCTGCAGCTCCGGGACAATATTGGCGGTCGGCGCTACGCAGGCGATCACTGGGAAGGAGGCGGGCAGGTGGGAGCGTATCCATGCCATAAGCGATGCGCTGGCGTTGTCGGCATCCATGATCAGCACATCGCCGCCCTGCGCCTTCAGTACTTCCTGCACTTCTTCCGCCTGAGAGAAGAGCTTGCAGCTATGGCCGGCATGCGCAGCCGCCTTGCCGATCAGGGCATGGATTTTCTTGTCGCGGGTGAGAAGCAGGACCTGCATGATGGCTGCCGATAGAAGCGAGCGGATGGAGGGCCAATTGTACCTGTGCCCCTGCGGGTTCATGCGGGAAGGTTCGTGCTTGCGTCAAGGAGTGTCATAATCACGGCTTTCCAATTCGTTTCAAGCGGGGACATCATGATTCTGGAACTCGTCGACATTCGCATCCAGCCGGGCAAGCAGGCTGAGTTCGATGCTGCAGTAGTACGTGGCCTGACCGAAGTCATTTCCAAGGCCAAGGGCTTTTGCGGCTACAAGGTCAACAAGGGCATCGAGTCGCCGGAGCGCTACGTGCTGACGATTTTCTGGGAAACCCTGGAAAACCACACGGTCGATTTCCGCGAGTCCCCCGCCTTTACCGAATGGCGCAGCATCGTCGGCCCATATTTCGCTGCACCGCCGGCCGTCGAGCATTTCAATTTGCTGGATAAAAGCGCTTAAGCTGGCGATTCCCGCGACATCGCGCGCTGCGCTTTAAAACATCCTCTTCGCTTCGAAGAGGAGCAAAAGGAAACCTAGCCTGACCTTGGCCTTCATTCCCTCCCCTTCAAGGGGAGGGTGTATAGACCGGCCACATAGTGGACAGGTGTTCGGAGACATGGTGGACACTTTACGGCATTGTATTTATGGAGAGATACGATGCCGTGGAAAGAGACATCCAT
>JAFAGG010000111.1 GCA_023422955.1 Pseudomonadota bacterium
GGTTCCTTCCCCTTGAAGGGGAGGGAACCTGAGCACAGAGTATCGCTGCCTGCAGGCAGGTGACGTGTCGCCTGAAACCCTTGCTGCACCCGTCCCCTTAAATGGGAGAGAATCAAAAAATATTTCAGGAGTCCTTATGCTCTGGGCCAAATCCCTGCACATCGTTTTCATCGTTTCCTGGTTCGCCGGCCTGTTCTACCTGCCTCGCATCTTCGTGAATATCGCGATGGAGCCCAACGATGCTGCCAAAGACCGCCTGCTGCTGATGGCGCGCAAGCTGTTTCGCTTCATGACCATGCTGGCGATTCCGGCGCTGCTGACCGGCATGTGGCTGATTACTTATGGCTTCGGCGGCGGCTGGCTGCATGCGAAGCTGTTCCTGGTGCTGCTGGTCATCGGCTATCACCATGCCTGCTGGTCATTGCTGAAAAAATTCGAGCGCGGCATCAATCGCCACAGCCATGTCTGGTTCCGCTGGTTCAATGAAGTGCCGGTCATCCTGCTGCTGGTGATCGTGATCCTGGTAGTCGTGAAACCGTTCTGATTCCCGGCACTCCAAGCCGATACCTCATCGTAAAATATAGCTAACCGCCACGAGTAGAGTGACTCGCGGCATCAACGGATAAAAGGTGCTCCCATGACGACTTCCCATTCCTATTTCTGTCCCTGCCCGCGCGGCATGGAAGCGGCGCTGGCCGAAGAGCTGCAGGAAATTGCGCAGCAGTCGAACACGCTGAAGGTGCACAACCAGGTGCCGGGTGGCGTGCATTGCTCCGGCAAGCTCACCGATGCCTACCGCATCAACCTGCATTCACGCATTGCCTCGCGCGTGCTGATGCGCATGGCGCATGGCAGCTACAAGAATGAAAACGATATTTACGACCTCACGCTGGAACAGCACTGGGAAGACTGGTTCGATGTGGATCACACGATACGGGTTGATGTCACCGCGATCAAATCGCCGCTGAAAAGCCTGGAGTTCATCACGCTGAAAATCAAGGATGCGGTATGCGACCGTTTCCGCGATCTCTACAACAAGCGCCCCTCAGTGGACACGCGCACTCCCGACATGCGTATCGTCGGCTTCCTCGATGCGCACAGCTACACGGTGTATCTCGACACCTCGGGCGAAGGCTTGTTCAAGCGCGGCTGGCGCGAAGAAAAAGGCGATGCGCCGCTGCGCGAAAACCTGGCCGCCGGCCTGTTGCGCGTCTCAGGCTGGAAACCGGGCATGGTGCTGTTCGATCCCATGTGCGGCTCCGGCACCATCCTCACCGAAGCGGCGCAGATCCTCGCCGGCATCCCGCCGGGCGCGCGCCGCTCCTTCGCTTTCGAAAAATTCACGCCTTTCGTGAAGGAAGAGTGGCTGTCCATTAAAGGCGACTTCAAACCGGCTCCACTGCCTACTGAACCCACGATTTTCGGCAGCGACATTTCCGGCGACATGATCGTCATGGCGCGCAACAATCTGCAACGCGCCGGCATACAGTTCGACGTACCGCTGAAGCAGATAGAAGCGCAGGAAGTGAAACCTCCTTCGGACAAGCCCGGCGTCATCCTCACCAATCCGCCTTACGGCGAACGCATAGAGATGCGCGGCGACAGTTCCATTGCTGAAGATGAAATGGCGAAAAATTTCTTCTCCGCCTTCAGCGCCACGCTCAAGCAGCGCTTCGCCGGCTGGCAAGTCTTTCTGTTCACCGCCGATCTGGGCGTGCCGAAAATGCTGCGTCTGAAAGAAGCGCGCAAGACGCCTTTCTTCAACGGCGCGATCGAATGCCGCTTGTTCCGCTTCGACATGGTGGCGGGATTCAATCGCCGCGAACAGGCGATTCCCAAAGACGCCTGATGCTCCACTTTTCTGATTAATTTTTAAGCATATCTTTTTTCCGCATGGCGCTCAAATCGACTATCTATAAAGCGGCGCTGCAAGTGTCCGACATGGACCGCCCCTATTACAGCCAGCATGCGCTGACCATTGCCCGTCATCCGTCCGAGAACGATGAACGCATGATGGTGCGCTTGCTGGCCTTCGCGTGCAATGCCAGTGAAATGCTGGAGTTCGGCCGCGGCTTAAGCGCCGACGATGAACCCGACCTGTGGCAGAAGGATTTGACCGGCGCCATTGAACTCTGGATCGATGTCGGCCTGCCGGATGAAAGGCTGTTGCGCAAGGCGTGCGGGCGTGCAGAGCAAGTGCTTCTGTATGCCTACGGTGGCAGAACCGTCGATATCTGGTATGCGGAAAATCGCGCGCGGCTGCTGCGCTTGAACAATCTTAAAATCATCGTCATTCCTGCCCAGAGCTCAGAAGCGCTGGCCGGTCTGGCTCAGCGTGGCATGGATCTGCAATGCACGATACAGGATGGCGACATCTGGTTTTCCGCGGGTGAGCAAACAGTGCAGATCACTCCGCAGATTCTGTATGGCGGAAACTAATTTCCTGGCTACCAAGCCATAAGGTTGCTTATCGCCGCTACTCGAGCACACACCGTTTCCGGCATTCAAGCCTGCATGGTTTTCGCTGATTTGATTAAGCCGTGCATAACGAGCGGTTTGCGAATACGTTATCCTTATTCCTTTCGCATTCTTCGCCGGAGAACACCATGCTCGACCTCGTCAAAGGCCTGCCCACGCTGAACGATCCTGCGCTGCTACGCGATCAGGCTTATGTGAACGGGAGCTGGGTCGGCACCGACTCCCGCTTCGACGTACACAATCCCGCCACGGGAACGGTGATTGCCTCGGTACCCAATATGGGTGCAGCCGAAACAGCGCAAGCCATCGCTGCCGCGCAGCAAGCCTTTCCCGCCTGGTCCGCCAAGACCGGCAAGGAAAGGGCCGAGATACTGCGCAAGTGGTTCGAACTCATCCTCGCGCATGCCGACGACCTAGCAACATTGATGACGGCTGAACAAGGCAAGCCGCTGGTCGAAGCAAAGGGCGAGGTGGTGTATGGCGCGAGTTTCATCGAATGGTTTGCGGAAGAAGGCAAGCGTGTTTACGGCGATGTGCTTCCCACGCCCTGGGCGGATCGCCGGCTGCTGACCATCAAGCAGCCGGTAGGCGTTTGCGCAGCGATCACGCCGTGGAATTTCCCGATGTCCATGATCACGCGCAAGGTGGCGCCCGCCATCGCCGCTGGCTGCACTATCGTCATCAAGCCTGCAGAACAAACGCCTTTATCCGCGCTTGCGCTGGCCGAGCTCGCGCATCGTGCCGGCATGCCGGCCGGTGTGATGAATGTCGTTACCGCTGACGACGAAAAATCAATTGAGGTCGGTGAAACATTGTGCGCCAGTCCCATCGTGCGCAAGCTCTCCTTCACCGGTTCCACCGCGGTGGGCCGCATCCTGATGCGCCAATGCGCGCCCACGATCAAGAAGCTCAGCCTGGAACTCGGTGGTCATGCACCCTTCATCGTGTTCGAGGATGCCGACCTGGAGGCGGCCGTCAAAGGCGCGATGCAATCCAAGTACCGCAATGCGGGCCAGGTCTGCATTGCCACCAATCGCTTCTACGTGCAGGAATCGGTCTACGACGCCTTCGTCGAAAAGCTGGCTGCGGCGACCACGCGGATCAAGGTCGGCAACGGCTTCGAACAAGGCGTGTGGCAAGGTCCGCTGATCGACACACAGGCGCTCGCCAAGGTCGAAGAGCATGTGAACGATGCGGTCTCCAAGGGTGCGAAGATTGAACACGGCGGCAAGCGGCATGCGCTGGGCGGCAGTTTCTTCGAGCCTACCGTGCTGTCCAATGTGGGACGCGGCATGAAGATCCTGCAGGAAGAAACCTTCGGCCCGGTCGCGGCCATCGTGAAATTCAAGACCGAAGAAGAAGTGATCGCTGCGGCCAACGATACCGAGTATGGCCTGGCGAGTTATTTCTACTCGCGCGACATCGGCCGCGTATGGCGCGTGGCGGAAAATCTGGAGTACGGCATGGTCGGCATCAACACCGGCCAGCTTTCCAATGAGGTCGGCCCCTTCGGCGGCGTCAAGCAGTCCGGGCTGGGCCGCGAAGGCTCGAAGTACGGCATCGAGGAGTACCTTGAGTTGAAGTATCTCTGTATGGGCGGCGTCTAAGCCCGTTATGCTTGACCCGTCACGCACGGGTAAGCACCATGTCCCAACCCTCTGATCCGCCTTCGCTGTCCACGCTTGCCTTGCCGCTTTCCGCCAGCATGCTGGCCTTGATGCTGGCAGCGCTGGCGATGCTGGGACCATTTTCGGTCGATACCTATCTGCCCGCCTTCCCGGCCATCGGGCAGGCACTGGCTGCCACGCCGATTGAAGTCCAGCAAACGCTGACTACCTACATGTTCGCGTTTGCCATCATGACGCTGTGGCATGGCGCGCTGTCCGACACCTTCGGGCGGCGCAACACCATCCTGGCGGCACTGGCGATTTTCGCGCTGGCGACGCTGGGCTGCCTGTTCGCACCCTCCATAGAGTCGCTGTGGGCCTTTCGCATCTTGCAGGGCTTGTCGGCCGGCGCAGGCATGGTCATTGGACGCGCCATCATCCGGGACTTGTATGTGGGCGCACCGGCGGAGAAACTGCTGGCGCTGGTGATGATGATTTTTTCAGCAGCGCCGGCGATTGCACCCATCTTCGGCGGCTGGATCGTGAAGCTGTTCGACTGGCGCTATATTTCGCTGTTCTTGCTGATCTATGCCGTGGCACTGCTCTGGTGGTGCTACCTGCGACTGCCCGAGACTCTGCCGCCCGCCCATCGCCAACCCTTGCACCCTCGCTCGCTGTTTCAGCGCTATGCGATCATCTTTCGCAACCCGCTGTTCCATTTGCGTGCCGGCACGGTTGCCTTCAATTTCGCTGGCCTGTTCCTGTACGTGGCGGCCGCCCCTGCCTTCGTGATCGAGCATCTTGGGCTGGGGCCGCATCAGTTCGGCTGGCAGTTTGTTCCTGCCGTACTGGGAATCTTCCTCGGTTCGCTGTGCGCCAACCGGCTTGCAGGCCGCATACCGATCTCTACGCAGGTGAAGTTCGGCTTTCTCATCCTGATCTCAGCCGCCCTCATGAATGCGCTCTATCACACCTGGCTGCCGCCTTCCCTGCCGTGGTCGGTGATCCCCTTGTTCTTTTATGCCTGCGGCAGCGCCATGATCACGCCGGGCGCCACCATGCTGGTGCTCGACCTGTTCCCGGAAATGCGCGGCACACTGGCATCCTGCCAATCGTTTACGCAAATCATGCTGGGTGCCATTGTTGCAGGAATAGTAGCGCCTTTTCTCGATGACTCCGTGTGGTCGCTCGCACTGGGACAATTGGCATTCGGATTGCTGGCACTGGCATGCTGGACCCTGGGACGCACCTACCCGTCTCGCCGCTGAAGCCGCTTATCGTCGAACATCGCATGGGAGCTGTCCTGCAAGTGTGCAGCCGGAAGATTTTCCGGCGTTCAGGATGGCATCTTTTTTGCAATACGTTTGCAAGGAAGCAGGCAGTATCAGCATAAGGAGAAGCGTATGGCCCTACCCGGCCTGCACGGATTGAGCTTTGTCGAGCTGGTTAAAAAATCGGTACAGGATTTTGTCGATGACGACTTGGCCACGCACGCCTCCGCACTGGCTTTCCAGGTGCTGTTTTCGATTTTTCCTTTTGTGATCTTCCTGGTCGCACTGCTGGCCTTTCTCGACCTGTCGTATTTCTTTGCCTGGCTGCGAGAAGAGTTGTCGATCTTCCTGCCGCAACCCTCGATGGAAACCGTGAATCAGGTGCTGGATGAATTGCAGCAGCCGCGCGAGGGCTTGCTGTCTCTGGGTGCGCTAGTCGCCTTATGGACTGCATCGGCTGCGGTGCGCTCCATCATGCACGCGATGAATATTGCCTACGATGTCCCGGAGGAACGCCCGATCTGGAAACGTTTCCCGATATCCATTCTGTACACGATAGGATTTGCCGTACTGATCATCGCCGCAAGCACGCTGCTGCTGGTCGGCCCGCAAGCGATCCAGTGGCTTGCCAATCGCACCGGCCTGGAACAGATATTTGTGACCTTATGGGCTTGGCTGCGCTGGCCGGTCGCTTTCCTGGTGCTGAACCTGGCCGTCGCGCTGATTTATTACCTGGCGCCCAACTTCAAGCAGAAATTCAAATTCGTCACGCCAGGTTCGATACTCTCCACCCTCATCTGGATACTGTCATCCTGGGGCTTCAACATCTATGTCACGAACTTTGCCGACTACAGCGCCATGTATGGCGGCATCGGCGCGGTGATTGCGCTATTGATGTATTTTTTTATTTCGTCCGCCATCCTGCTGTTCGGCGCCGAAGTGAATGCGGTCATCGAAGAGTATGCCGGAGAGATCAGGCGACCCAACAAGCGCAGCTCGCCGGCCCATGCCGAATCGCCTCATTCCCGCCCTGAAGGATAAAGTACGCTTTCCTTCAGCCTCGGGGCGTCATGCTTTTTTTTCGCCAGTGACGGACAAGGCGGCTATTTGCTTGCGCATTTCTTTCTCGGCCGTAAAGCGCTCGGTTGCATCGCGCGCCACCGCCAGTGAGCCGATGACCTTGCCGTCATTGTCCTTGACGATGGCAAAGCTCATGTCCACGTAAAGTGAACGACCCTCTTCCTTGTGCAGGCTGCGCGTGACGCGCGAACCGCGGCCGGAATACGTGTCGCCGAGTTCGATGGCCTTGTAGTAGCCATCCCAGTGCGCCTGCCGCATGCGCTCGGGAATGATCAGGTCCAGGCTCTGGCCCATTGCTTCGTCCGCAGTGAATCCGAAAATCTCTGCAGCTCCCCGGTTCCAGTAACGCACGGCGCCCTTCAGATCCGCAAAGATGATGGCTTCGGGTATGGCCTTCACTACGCCGGCGGCAATCGAATCAATCAGTTGGTTATCGGTATCAGACATGGCAAATTCTCCTTGATATTCTTCCTTGGCTTATTGGGTATCCCGGCCCGGCATTCTTGTTGATGCCGCTGCATGGGCCGAAAAAGGTTTTACTTCGCGCCGCTCATATCGTCCTGGCCAAGCGTGGGCACGATGCGCTTCTGATAAAGCGCAGCCACCAGATCGGATTGCGTGACGATGCCGGCCAGCCGGTTTTCGTCATCGACAATCGGCAAGTGATGGAAACCGCCATCGGACAACACCGGCACCAGTTCGACGATATGCGCGGTGGCCTTGGCGGTCTTGACGGGCGTACTCATCAGTTGCCCGACCACCTCGGCCTTTTCCCAGCCGGGCCTGAAGCTGCGTCTCAGGAAATTGCGGAATCGTACGCCGAAATTTTCCAGTTCTTCCAGGCCTGCAAATTTCATGAAGTCGGCTTGCGTCACGATGCCGATCACATGGCGGCTCGCATCAACGACAGGCAAAGCCTTGATGCTATGACGGCGCATCAGGGTCCAGGCCTCTTCCAGAGGCGTATCGTATTCTGCAGTAATCACATCGCGCGACATGATGTCGGCACAGGTCACCTCGCCGGTGCGGCGCTTGTATGCCTGCTGCTCCGCCTGCATCATCAAGGTGTTCAGCTCGTCGCGGCTGATGTCGACCACCTGGTTGTACTCGCGCAGCACCGTGCTCAGATCTTCCGGCGTGACGCCGATTCGGTCGCTGGGCGGCACGTCCGCCGTGCCTTGCGGTCGCGTCACCGGCTGAGGAACATGCGGATAATGACGGCGTACCGCATTGTTGTACACGATGGCGACCAGCACCATGACGATGCAGTTGAGCAGAACCGGCGACAACACGTAAGAAAAGCCTTGCTGATGGATGGCGACATCGCCCAGCACCGCTGTCAATGCAGCCGCTCCGCCGGGAGGATGCAGGCAGCGCAGCAGGAACATCGCGCCTATCGCCCCTGATACACCCACCGCAGCGGCAACTGCCGGATCATCGAGCAGCTTGCCTGCCAACACGCCGACTGCGGCAGAAACAACGTTACCGCCGATGACAGCCCAGGGCTGCGCCATGGGACTGGAAGGAACCGCATACAGCAAGACGGCCGATGCACCCATGGGAGCGATCAGGAATGGCAGGGTTCGGGACGGTCCCAGCAACAGGTAGGAAATCAGGCCGGTGATCAGGATGCCGATTAGCGCTCCCACGCAAGTGCGAACGCGTTCATACCGGTCTACCAGAAATGCTTCAGGCAAAAGTCCATGCAGCCACTGTACTGTCTTCATCATCTTTAAAAATTAGCGCGGAAAAGAGCGTTGTGATTGTTCTACCGAGGGCTAAGCCGAAGCAAGAGGATTCCCCAGCTCCGCCAGCAGCTTTTGCCGGGTCGCCATATCATGCGGCGCCACGCCAAAACCCTGCACCTGATTGTTTTCATCGACAAAACGGCAAATGATACGCGCCGCATCCTGCTCTTCCACCCAGCGTCCTTTGTCCTTCATGCCTATCGGCGGCGGCACCACGGCAATCGGCAAGGCCGGCGTCTTGATCATGACAGGAACAGGTTTCAGGTCGATACGCATCGTATCGCCGCTCAGCGTGCTGGCGATTGCCCGCGCAGCATTCATGATGGGCGCAACATAGGGAAGCAAGCGGGAAACCCCGTCATCGCTGCGGTATTCGGCGCAATCACCCAGCGCATAGATATCGGGGTGACTGGTCCTGCCGGTTTCGTCCACGACGATGCCGCGATTCGTTTCAAGTTGCATTTGCTGCGCCAGCGTCAGGCTGGGGCGCAATCCGACGGCAGACAGCACGATATCGGTGGTAAAGCTGGCGCCATCGGACAAGCTCACCTGGATGCGATCGCCGCTTTCATCGATGCTTTGAGCGGTAACGCCCAGCCGCATTTCCACCTCCAGGGCGAGCAGGGCTTCATGCAGGCCTTTTGCAATGGCCGGCGGTGTCAGCGCCGCCAGCGGCAAGGCAGAGGGATCGACCAGTGTCACCTTGTGGCCGGTACAGGCGAGATCGTTGGCGAATTCGCAACCGATCAGCCCTGCGCCCAGGATGGTGACGGCTTTCTGTTTGTCTTCTGCAAGGGCGTTGAGCTGGTTCCTGAAAACCGCATAGTCGTCCACATTGTTGACCGACAGCACACGCGCTGCCGCATTGCCTGCCAGCGGCAGGCGGATGGGTTGCGATCCTATGGCCAGCACCAGCCTGGAAAATTCATGTTCGCCCTGTGCAGTGCGAAGCTTTTTCTGCGCGACATCGATTTCGGTGATCGCGGATTGCGTGATGACTTGCATGTCCATCTGCGCAGCCATCTGCGCAGCCGTCCTGGTTATCAGCTGCGCGGGCTCCTGCTGGAGCGCCAGCGCATTGGACAGCATGGGCTTGGAATAGAAACCGCCGTCGTCTGCCGTAATGAGCACGAGCGGTGTGGTCTTGTCGAGCTTTCTAAACTCGCGTGCAAAGGTATAACCTGCCAAACCTGCACCAATGATAATGATGGGCTGCATAAGGATCTTCCGGAAGTCAGGCAATCATTCTTCTATTAATACGTGCGCGAGATTTCCTGAACATCTCGCCATCGCCTCTGGCCAGCCTATCGATGCCTCGCACTTTTTCCTGCGGCGGTGCGCAAGACAAGCGCATGGCGCAAAGCATCGATGTTACCAATGAAGTCATGCCGGGGAAATTACCAGCATAGTAAAGCATGGCGAATGCGGCATGCTCACTCTCAAGAAACACCGACTTCTTTGATACGGCGTCAACATTATAATATGGATTTTAAATGCATTAATGCACTTCCTGCGCCCTGACCCGCGTTCGGGACGCTGTACCAGGCACGAGTTTGAACAGTCAGCGAAGACCGCTGGATGCGATATGAATGAAAGAAGAAAGCGGAATTAACGGAACCAAGCCAGCCTGACTTCCATGATGCGCTGTTCTATTGCCTGATGATAGATCTCGGCGGAACGCGCCGCCAGGAACAGCAGGATGCGAGGCGCATTGATGCGCACCAGCGGATTGAGCGCCAGCGCCAGCGCCACCATGGACAACCCCACCCAAGTGCTGCCGTAATAACTGAGCAGCAAGCCCAGCGCCAGCAAGGGCAAAGCGAGATACATGACAAATAGCTTCTGGTGGACGTAACGTTGTGCCAGGAAGGGATGAATGATCAGGCGAAAACGGTCGACGGGCAGGCCGGTCCGGAAGTCTTCGAAAGAAAACATCGAAGGCACATGATCGTGAGCCAAAACGAATGATTGCTTCATTTGCATCCATCCTTAAACCAGTGAGTACAACAAAAAATGCTTTGCTTTCCGCTTTAACGGTCATTATGCCGCGAGAAGCATCATCGTACCGCATATTGCCGAATTTAATTGTCGGCAATTCTCCGGCGGAATTGAGTTCACTTTCAATCCCACGTAAAATCCGTGCCTGCACGGTGGCGGTTCAAGGTAGAACGACAGCTTCCCAAGCATTGGATAAGGGTACGATTCTCTACACCCGTCCAGTTTCGACAGGCGTCTGCAAGAAAGGTGCCTGTTTTCTTATTACCGATTGCCAAGTTCATGTCTGACCCATCCCCTCCCTCCCAAGCAGGCAAATCTTTATTCTATGATCCGAGCGAGCGGCGCATACGCAGTTTCGTCACGCGCGCCGGCCGCCTCTCCACTGCCCAGGCACGCGCGCTGGAACAACTGGCGCCGCAGTTCTCCCTGCCTTACGAGAAGGCAGCGTTGGACATGGAAAAGACTTTCGGCCGCCGGGCACCGGTGATCCTGGAAATCGGTTTCGGCATGGGCGAAACTACGGCCAGGATTGCAGCTGGCATGCCGGACAAGGATTTCATCGGGGTCGAGGTGCATACGCCGGGCGTAGGCAGCCTGCTGAAACTGATAGCGGAAAACAGCTTGGGCAATATGCGCATCATTCAACACGATGCGGTGGAAGTAGTCACCCACATGCTGGCGCCGGCTTCGCTGGCCGGCATACACGTCTTTTTCCCGGACCCGTGGCACAAGGCCCGCCACCAGAAGCGCCGTCTGATACAGCCGCCCTTCGTTTCACTGCTGGCAACACGCCTGGCGCCCGGCGGCTATCTGCATTGCGCGACCGACTGGCAGGATTATGCGGAACAGATGCTGCAGGTATTGAGCGATGAACCTGCGTTGCAGAATACCGCCGACGCTTATGCGCCGCGGCCGGATTACCGCCCGGTGACCAAATTCGAGAACCGCGGCGTGAAGCTGGGCCACGGTGTATGGGATCTGGTCTTCACAAAACGTTAAGGCACAAGGCCTGTCCTGGACAGGCTGCCGCTCCTTGCGGCATAACCCTGCAACTTATTCGTAAGCAGAGAAGGCTTCGTGAAAACTCACGTCGCCCTGCGCAAATCCGCTTCCGAAAGATAAGGCCTGAAAGTATTCGGGTGGAACCTCGGGGAGTACCAGACCAGGCACCGCCTTGAAACCAAAACGCCCGTAATAGCCGGGCTCCCCGAGTACTACACACCCGGCAGCACCTTTTCCCCCTATGGCTGCAAGCGCTCTCATTACAAGCTGTGAGCCCAGCCCTTTTCGTTGATACTCCGGGACAACGGCAAGCGGGCCCAATCCGTACCAATTGGCAGCACCATCGGAAACCCGGACCGGGGAAAGCGCGACATGGCCTACGATTTCCCCGCCCACTTCCGCAACGAGCGAAAGCGCCAGCGCATTACACTCGCGCAGATATCCGACGATGAATTGTTCCTGATGGTTCGTATGTGGGGCATTGCTGAAGGCGGATTTTATGACCCGGGCGATCTGCTCGGCATCACTCGGCCTTTCCTCACGGATTTCGCTTTTCAAGGTCCGCCCTTCCTGAAGGATAATTAGGTAATCAATTCAGCCAGTTCGCGTATCAGCACGATGATGTCGCGCCCGTAAGTCTCCAGTTTTCTCTCGCCCACGCCCGATATCGTTCTCAACTCGTCCAGCGTGACCGGCTGCGACCGGGCGATTTCACGCATGGTCGCATCATGAAAAATCACGTAGGCCGGAACATTGTGCAGGCGCGCCGCTTCCGCGCGCCACTGCCTTAGCCGCACGAAGATCACCTGCTCCGGCCCCGACAACTGGGCATCGTCATCGCGGCGCGGCCGGCCAGCCAGGCGCTTGGCCGGTTTCTGGTAGCGACGCAATTGCACTTCCTGCTCACCGCGCAATACCGGCCGTGCCGCTTCCGTCAGGCGCAGCGCGTTGTAGGCCTGCGAATCGATGGTGACCAGGCCCAGCGCAATGGCCTGGCGCAGTACCGCGCGCCACTCCGCTTCGCTGGTATCCCGACCTATGCCGAAGGTAGTCAGCTTGTCGTGCCGCCACTCCTTCACCTTGTCGGACTCCATGCCACGCAGCACGTCGATCACATGACCGGCACCGAAATGCTGGTTGACGCGGTAAATGGTGGATAGCAGTTTTTGCACCGGCACCGTGGCATCAAAAGATACCGGCGGCTGCAAACAGGTATCGCAATTACCGCAAGGCTGCGACGCTTGCCCGAAATAGTCCAGCAGATGCACGCGCCGGCAACCTATGGTTTCGCATAAACCGAGCATGGCTTCCAGCTTGGTGCCCTGCAGGCGCTTGTAATCTTCGCCGGCTTCCGACTCGTCTATCATGCGGCGCTGCTGCACCACGTCCTGCAAGCCATACGTCATCCAGGCATTTGCCGGTTCACCATCGCGGCCAGCGCGCCCGGTTTCCTGGTAATAGCCTTCCACGCTTTTCGGCAAATCCAGGTGCGCGACAAAACGCACGTCCGGCTTGTCTATGCCCATGCCGAAAGCGATGGTGGCCACCATCACGATGCCCTCTTCGCGCAGGAAGCGCGCCTGGTTTTTCGTGCGCACCGGCGTTTCCATGCCGGCGTGATACGGCAGCGCGGCAATGCCGTGTTCATTCAAAAACTCCGCCGTCTCTTCCACTTTCCTGCGCGATAGGCAGTAAACGATGCCGGCATCGCCCGCATGTTCCTGCCGGATGAAGTCCAGCAATTGCTGGCGGCCGTTGGCCTTCTCGACGATGTGGTAGCGGATGTTGGGCCGGTCGAAAGAAGACACGAAGTGACGCGCCGCTTCCAGTTGCAGCCGCTGTGCGATTTCCGCGCGTGTCTGCGCATCGGCGGTGGCGGTCAGGGCAATGCGCGGAATCTGCGGGAACAACTCGTGCAATACCGACAGGCGTATGTATTCGGGACGGAAGTCATGCCCCCACTGCGACACGCAATGCGCTTCATCGATGGCGAACAGTGCCAGCTTCGATGCCGCCAGCAAATCCAGGCAACGGCTGGTGAGCAGGCGTTCCGGTGCGATGTACAGCAAGTCCAGTTCGCCGCTGCGCACCTGGCGCTCTATGCGCAGCGCTTCTTCGAAGGTCTGCGTGGAATTCAGAAAGGCAGCGCGCACGCCCAGCTCGGCCAAGGCGTCCACCTGGTTCTGCATCAGCGCGATCAGGGGAGAAATGACCACGCCCACGCCATCGCGCAGCAAGGCCGGTATCTGGTAACACAGCGACTTGCCGCCGCCGGTGGGCATCAGTACCAGCGCATCGCCGCCGGTGGCGACGACATCGATGATCTCGGACTGCGGACCGCGAAACGAGGGATAACCGAAAACCGTTTGCAACAGGTGCAGCGCTGGCGCGCTTGAAGAACTCATTTACCCACCCCAATCAACCCAACCGTAATAGGCGCTGAGGATAATGAAGAGGCCGAAGGCAATGCGATACCAGGCGAATATGCTGAAGTCATGCTGGCTAATGTAGCGCAACAGCCAGCGCACGCAAAGAAAGCCTGACACAAAGGCCGAGGCGCCGCCGACCAGGAACATGGGCAAATCTTCAAGAAAGAGTATGTCCCAGCCCTTGTACACGGAATAGGCGGTCGCGCCCGTCAGCATGGGAATGGCCAGGAAAAAGGAGAATTCGGTGGCGGCCGTGCGCGACATGCCGAAAAACAGGCCGCCTATGATGCTGGCGCCGGAACGGCTGGTGCCGGGTATCAGCGCGACTGCCTGCGCGCAACCGACCTTGAGGGCGTCCATGGCCGTGAGTTCATCCACGGAATGAATGCGCACCCTCTCGGGCCGCGCCTTGTACAGTTTTTCCACCCACAAAATCACCAAGCCGCCGACTATGAAACCCAGGGCCACAGGCACGGGCGAAAACAAGTCGTCCTGGATCTGTTTCGCGAATATCAGGCCGATAATGATGGCGGGCATGGAACCGACAACAACATTGAGTGCGAAGCGGCGGTCGCGGGGACGCGTGAGGAAACCCGTGCTTACCGATATCAGGCGCTCGCGGTATTCCCAGAATACGGCCAGCAAGGCGCCCAACTGGATCGCAATTTCAAATACCCTGACTTTCGGGCCGGTGAAATCGAGCAGGCTGCCGGTGAGAATCAGATGCCCCGTGGAAGAAATCGGCAGAAATTCCGTGAGTCCTTCGACAATGCCCATGATCAGGGC
>JAFAGG010000027.1 GCA_023422955.1 Pseudomonadota bacterium
TGCGTGTGGCAGGCGGTACAGGAGCGGCCGATGAAGTGCGGCCCCAGGCCATCGCGTACCTTGGTGGAAGCGGGCGCCTCGACCCAGGGCATGTTGAAGAAGGAATGGCCGACAGCGAAGTCGCCGCGCTTATCCAGCGACATGTTCGCCGCCGGCAGCGAGAAGGCGCGCCGGTTGGTTTCGAACACGGTGGTGGCGCCGGCCGACAATTCCTCGTCCGGCTCGGGCTGGCTCCAGTCGAAGGCAGCAGCGGCAAAACCTGCGCCGCCCAAAGTCAGCAGGACTGCCACGCTTGTTGCAAGCGGCTTGAGCCTGAATCTAGAAGATGCTTTCATCACTTAGAACAAAAGGCCTGCATAGTCGTTGCGATATGCAGGCCAGTTTCAAAAAAACTTAAGTTGTCGAACATGCGCTTTCCGGTTCAGAGAAAAGGGCGCGGCGGATTTCTTGTACAGATTGCCTGAAATCCTTGCTTCACCCTTAACCCTCCCCTTGAAGGGGAGGGAACCTGAACACGGCAGGGCGAAACCTTCGCTGCAGAAAATCACATTACTCCTCGGGAGCCACCGACAGCCTTTGAATGCCCAGCGCACGAGCGGCGCGTACCAGCGTCATGGTCTGTGCTTTCAGTGCATCAATGGTGGCTTGCACCAGTTTCTGGCCTTTTTCGTTGGACGTATCCATCACGGCCTGATCGAAAGGTACGGGAATATTTTCCGATGCTTTTACGCTCTTGTTGAAGTCGGCGACCAGCTGATCGGCAAGCTTCTTGTCCTTGGCTGCGACCAGGTCCTTGATGCCGGGGCCGCTGACCTTGCTGCCATCTACACGCGTATAGCTGCCCAGGATGACATTACGCAGGCCCATCGCATTGGTGATGATGTCGCGATGTGTGTTGTCGGAGAAGCAGCTGTGTTCATCTTCCTGGTCCTGGTTGTCGAGCGCGACCTGTATGCGCTCGCCGGCCAGCTCGGCACTGGAGAGCACCGCCACGGACGTGATTACTTTACGCAGCGATACTTCCGGATCGTCCTTAAGGAAGTCGGCGCGATAATTGTCCTGGCCGGGTTTCCATGCATTCGTTACGTATTCCAGGTCTTTCACGATCTGGTCCGTGACCAGTTTCAGATACTGGCGACGGCGGTCGGCGTTGGGTTTCTTGCCATCGACGAAATCCGTGTATTGGCGATTGCCCGGTCCCTTGTCGTTGAAATCCTGTCCCCACAGCAGAAACTCGACCGCGTGATAACCGGTTGCCACGTTGGCTTCGCCGCCCTGCGCATTCAGGTCGATTAGGCGCTCGATGCTCAGTTCCTGCGAGCGGTCGTTGATGATGCCGGCTTCCGGCTTGCCTTCCACGTAATCGATATAGGCTTCATCCAGCGGCCACGCATTCAGGCGGCCTTCGACATCCTCATCGTCATCGATAGGGCCGCCATAGAAACGGAACACTTCGCTTTGGCCATACGGCTCGCGCGCGGCGATCCAGGCCTTGCGCGCCTTGTCCAGATTGGCAGCGGAAGGCGCGGCGATCAGCGCATCGACGCTTTTCTGCAAGGTTTGCGCCGTGCGCAGGGAGTCTTCATAGTTGGCATGGACGATGTCAGCGTAGTTCTTCAACACCGCCTCTACCTTGGCGTTGGCATGCGCGGCGGCTGTTACGAACAGCGTCAGCGCAAAAAACAGGATGCTCTGGAACCCTTTGTGCACCATGGGTGACATTGTTTTCTCCTTATATCGGGGCAGATGGGTGGCATGCACGGCATTCATGAGGGACGAGGTCAGCATCTGAAAACAAGCCATGGCACACGTTCGGAAACGGCCTGCCTAACCAGCAGGTTCGCTCAAGAAGATGAGAATAATAAGCGTTTGCATTATTCTTTTCAAGCGAAGCTTGCCGCTGTCCATAGCTCAGGCCATGCATGGAGCGCGCATCTCATCGTTTGGCACGAGGCTTTGCTCGCTGATACGCGAAATTGCGGAATGTTGTTGCCGCTTTCAGTGTGTCCGGGCTTTGCCGGCAGGGCAGGCATGCCCGAAAAAGAGCCGGGCGGCCCCGGCTCCCTTGTTGATCGCTTAATCATGAAGTCTTGCATCGCCTTTGCAGGGAAGTCTCATCCTGCCTGCTTGCAATCCGCCCCTGCGGAATTTGCTGCACCGGGCCAGACCAGGCGCAATAGCGACGGCTTCCATGCCAGCGTGAAAGCAACCGCCGTTGCGCCGAATGCCATCAGCATCACCCATAACAGGAGCGCCATCGAGGGACGGTCTGCCACGAAGCACAAGGCGCCGCAGCCTATCAGCCCGAAGGCGCCCAAAGTGCGCAGCGCTGTGCGCGAGACCCGGGAAGGCGCGCCCGTGCCATGCACCTGCTCCCAGTGCGCCTGCATGGCCAGCGCCAGCCAGCAAAAACTCAGCAGCGCCGCAGCACCGGCCGCCAGCAGAAATATTCCGTCAGCCATGAACCACCTTCCTTCCCCCAGACGACTTATCGCCTGCGGTGGCATCCGCCAAGGCCCGAGAAGCCGCCACGCTGCGTTTGCGCTGTGCCAGCTTGCGCGCCGCTGTAATGGATAAGCCCATCATGGCCAGCAGGCTCAAGTCCATGCCCGCTACCGGCCAGTAGGTATCGGTGAACAAAGTTTTAAGAAAATGATCGCCGGTGCTGATCCAGTTCAGTGCCACCGCTGCCACGGCCAGCCCGGCAATCGCCCAGCATTGCTCGCGCCAGGCCGGGTTGGGACTGCCCTGCGCAACCGGCGTGCTGCGCAGGGATGCATGAGCAAAGGCCACCAGCCACATGCCCCAGAAGGCTGCCTTTTCCCAACTGCCCTTGCCTGCCAGGTCGGCGGGCAGCAGGCGATTGGCAACCAGCATGCTGAGGGCGGCGATCACCATGCCCGTTACCGCCGTTACTGCCAGAGCATCGACCACGCGGCTGCCTTGCGAACCGGCTTCCGCATGTTTGCGCTTGCGCTTTTCCACGAAGAAGATGAAGCCAGTGGCTATGCATACGCAACCCAATAATCCACCCAATACATACAGCCAGCGCAGCAGCCAGTGTTCGAAGTGCTGCAGGTGCAGGCCGGTCAGGAACTGGTTGATATCCGACACCAAGGTGCGCGGCGGATCTTCGCGCAGCACTTCGCCGCTACTAGCCTTGAAATGAATGCCTTCATCCACTAGGGCGACGCGATCGCTGCCTGCGCGGAAGATGCTCACATAGCTGTTGGCATCGCCGAAATGGTTCACCTGCAGAAAGCCCACTTCGCCCGCCATGTCGCGCGCGGCCCAGCGACGCTTGGCTTCTGCGACCATTGCATCGATGGATGCCAGCGGTGCCGGCTGTCCGGCGCGCACATGCGGCAGGCCGGTATGCTGCGCTTCCATCACTTCATGCTGATCATGCAGGGGCTTGAGCACGGTCTGCGACACCGGCAGGTAATAGAAACCGGCAAAGATGATCAGGCCGGTCAGCGCAAAGAAGAAGTGAAAGGGCAGCGCGACTACGCCGGTCAGGTTGTGCAAGTCCAGCGTGCTGCGCTGGATCTGCTTTTTGGGACGGAAGGTGAAGAACTCGCGGAAGATCTTGCGGTGCATGACGATGCCCGTCACCAGCGCCACCAGCATCATGAGCGCGGCAAAGCCGACGATGAAGATGCCGATATTTTTCCATTGCCAGTTCAGGCTGTAATGCATGGGATAGAAAAATTCGCTGCCAAGCTTGAGTGCGCCGTCTTTCAGGAATTCGCCGGTGCGCGGATCGAGGGTCGCTCGGCCATGCATGTGGTTGTGAGCGGCGGGATCTTTCGGATGTGGCGGATTGAAGGCCGCGCCCAACAGCAGCACCGGATCGCGGTGCGTGGTGTAAGCCCAGTATTCATCGGCAACCAATTCCTGGCGCGGCGTCATCGGTCCCTTGGCGGCATCGTGCACCAGCGGCATGGTGCGCGCATATTCGGCTTCATCCGCCAGCACCTGCTTCCACACCGGCACAATCAGCTGATCGAAGGACGGCATGGGTTGCGGATCGAAGCGCGTTTCCGGCAATGCCCAGCGATCGATCTCACGGTCGAACACCGACAGCGAGCCAAAGAAAAAGCACACCATCAACACGAATCCCAGCGCCAGGCCAAACCAGGTATGCACCCAGGCCATGGATAAACGGAAGTTATTGAACATGGAAAGACTCCTTTATCCGAGCAGCGTGCGCTGCACTATCCAGGCAAGGCCCAGCATGGCTGCCGCGCCGCCGGCCAGTACGCCCCATACCCGCAGCATGCTGGCGGCCGCGAAGGTCCACAGGAAAACGGCAAGGAACACCAGGAAGGCCAGCATGAGCACGCCGGTTTCCGCCTCATGGAAATCGACGCCGACGGCCACCAGCGCCGCAATCGCCAGCGCAGTGAAACCCCAGGTGAAGGCGTAGCCGCCGAGCACGGCGGCGGTGATGCGGTTCAGATGGGCGCTCATGCTGTCACCGCTTAAAATTTGTAATTAGCTGTCAGCAGTACATTCCTGCCCTCGCCGTAACCGCAATCCAGGTTCGCGCCGCGACACCATGAGACGTACTCTTTGTCGGATATGTTCTGGACATTAAGACGGAAATCCCAGGGACCCGTCATGTAACCGACCATCGCATCGTACAAGGTTACGGAGGGCACCACCGGCTGTCCTGCACTGCCGGTTACGTCGCCCACATAGCGTCCGCCGACACCCACTCTCCATCCGGCGGCAAACAGATATTGAGCCCAGGCGGAAGCAGTTTTTTCGGGCACGGATGCCAGCCTTTGCTGAGTCGCGGAATTGATCGCGTCCATTGATGTGTAATTGGCCAGCACTTCAAGCGGTCCCATGCGATGACGCACCCCCAGTTCCCAGCCATCGGTCTTGGCGCCGACCTGCTCCAGGCCACCCGGTATGGCGCCATTGGCAATGCGGTTTTTCTGCTCGATGTCGAACCACGCGAATGCGACTGAGGTATTGCCGGACAAGGACAAATATTTCACGCCAGCTTCAATCTGCTCACCACTGGTCGGCTCAAGAAATCCACCCGCGCCATCGGTTCCCAGGTTGGGCGAGAATGCGGTGGATTTGCTGACGTAGGGGGAGATGCCATTGGCAAACCGATACATCACGCCGGCACGGCCGGTAGTTTCATTATTGCGAACGACAGAACGAGATGCGCCCACCGGTATCTGTATATTCCGGGCGCGGTCATTGCGTATCGCCGCAGAAAACACCCATGGCCCCCATTCCATGTGATCCATCAGATAAAAGCCGGTCTGGATGATCTTGCTATCGGCCGCGTCTGCAGGGCTGAGCGTACTCGGATCGAAATTCCCATAAACCGGGTTGTACAGATTGAAGGTTCCCGGCAGCGCGGTGGACAGGGAATTGGATTCTTCCCACAACGCATTCTGATAGTCGATGCCGAATGCAACGGTATGCTTGGTCGGACCGAGCACAAGCTTGCCTTCCATGCGCACATCCGAGGCGAGCACATCGGTATCCCGATCGGCGGTGTGAACGGTGCGGGCTATATTGCCGGCATTGTCCGGTATCGGCCCCACTGATGCATAAATCTCTCTCGTAATGCTGGACGAGTCAGTTTTTCTTACTGTGGCTGCCAGCTTCCATGCATCGGACAGGCGCTGATCCCAGAAAATGCTGACTTCATTTTTTTCCGTGTCATAGCGGTCCCAACCGGGTTCGCCGGCAAAGCGGCTGACGGGAATTTGCCCCAGCGGCGCCGGATCCAGCGTGCCTCGTTGCGGCAGGAATTGCGAAGACACCTTGGAGTCATTCTTCTGGTGCGTGTATTGCGCAGTCAGGCTGGTATCGGCATTCGGCTTCCAGGTCACGGAAGGCATGAACACAAGCGCATCATCATTGACGTAGTCGACCTGCGTGTCGCTGTCTCGCTTGAGTGCCACCAGGCGGTAAAGGAATTCGCCATCCTTGGTGATCGGTCCGGTCAGGTCGGTGGCGATTTGCTTGCGCTCATGCGAACCGAGCTGGACTTCGACTTCCCGGTAGGCAGTCGGCCGCGGGCGCTTGCTGACGACATTGATGATGCCGCCGAGCTCGGCCTGACCATAGAGTACGGAAGAAGGTCCTTTCAGCACCTCGATGCGCTCCAGGGTATAGACCTCGGGCCGCACGTTATTGTAGTAACCGTAGATGCCCCTGATTCCATCCATATAGGCGGAAGGCGACAGTCCGCGTATCGACGACCAGTCACCGCGCGTATCGAAACCATACTGTCCCGAATAAACGCCGGCGCTGTATAGCAGCGCATCCTGCACATTCTTTGCACCCGCCTCGCTAGCTTGCTTCATGTCGATCACGTCGATGGAAAAAGGCGTGTCCTGGATGCTGACCGAGCTCTTTCCGACATTGGCAGCCTGCCCTTGCGTCACCAGCGGCGCTCGCTCTGATCCTGCCGTCACCGTGACAGCGGGCAGCGCTACATCCTTGTTCGGTGTACCTTCATTGTTATTGACACCCTGCGGCGCTGCCTGCGCCTGTGCCAAGGTAGGCAGGGTAAGCAGAGCGACGAAGGGGGCGGCGCATAGAATATGGATTGCGAGTGATAGGGGCCGAAACGCCGGTATGTCTGAAGCAGTGACGACAGAGTTCATGTTCTTCCTTGAGGTGAGTGGAATCATTCAATCGTTGTGCTAAGTCCATAAAGCCGTGCCTGAGGATCCGTGCTCTTTTTATGAACTCGTCATAGAGCGCCGTATACTAAATGCGAATCGTTATTGTTTGCAATCTTATTCTTAATTAAATCTGAAGAGTTTCCGTGCAGCAATTCACCCAGGAAAAATCAGGTCTGAAAACAGGCATTTCTTGCTGCCTGGAATGGCGTGCTGGGGAAAAACCTGAGGTTTTTTAGAGACAGGCTAAGATTCAGGATTTCCGACCGGAGCAAACATCCTTAGCCTGTCTCTAAGAGAGAACTCTAAAATTAGGAATGCTTTTATTGCCAACCTTCCCTGCCTTATGTCCGCCATCTCCCCCGACCTGATCGCAACCTATCGCAGCTCCGTCTACCGCATTGACGCGCCTGGAGGCGTCATTACTTTTTACATAGACCGGCATAGTCCCGAGCTGGGGCAGCTGCATGCTGAAACCGGGGTGAAAAGCTCAGCCTTCATCACGGCCCATCATCCTTACAGCGTGCCCGTAAGCGATGAAGAAAATGAAAAGGCGCAGCAAGCGCTGATTGATGAAATAGGCTCGCATGGCTTTGAATGCCTGGAAGGCGCGGGAGAAGATGCAAAAGGAGAATGGCCAGCCGAGCGCAGCTTGCTGGTGCTGGGCATCAGCGAGCAGCAGGCGACGGAGCTGGCAGTGCGGTTCAGGCAGAACGCTTATGTATTGTGCGGCAGCGATGCCGTGCCGCGGCTGGTGCTGACGCGCTGACGTATTCGAAGATTTAGGGAAGGGGTAGATTCCGGCTGGATGAATCGCTTTCGCTGGCTGCTGATACGGTGGAAGAAACGTGAAGATACTTACCTTGCCACGCTCCACTTTGCCTGCAGCAGCATCACCTGGCGCGCAGCCCTCGCGAAATAAATAGGGCTACCGTTAGCGGAATCCCTAGGGGTTGGCGGTCAGTACCGCGATCAAAGGCCGGATGCAAGTTCGCAATCTTTATCTTCTTTCCATGACGCGCTGATCATTTGCACAATGGCAGCGTCCATGTAAGGCTGTTAGTGATACCAGGTCTTGCGCAGCAAGCCTTCGAATTGTTCGGAGGGCAGGGGGCGGCTGAACATGTAGCCCTGGAAGGCGCTGCAGCCGTCGCGGCCAAGCAGGTCGCGCTGTTCCTTGGTTTCCACGCCTTCGGCAATCACTTTCAGGTCCAGGCTTTTTCCCAGCGCGATGATGGTGCGCACGATGGCGGCATCGCTTTGATCGATCAGTACATCGCGCACGAAAGACTGATCGATTTTCAGTTGCCCTAGCGGCAGGCGCTTCAGGTAGGCCAGCGAGGAATAGCCAGTGCCGAAATCATCGAGCGAGAAATCCACGCCGATTTCCTTCAGCCTATTCATCTTGGCGACCGTGTCTTCGACATCGTCGATCAGCACGCTTTCCGTCAATTCGATCTTGAGCTTGTGCGGCTCGGCGCCGGTTTGTTGCAGTGTCCGGATCACGAGGTCGGCAAAGTCCGGATGGTGGAACTGGCGCGCGCTGACATTCACCGACAAGGTCAGATGTTTGCTCTCTTCGCGCGAACCCCAGGCGGCCAGCTGATTGCAGGCGCTCAGCAGCACCCACTCGCCTATCGCCAGTATCAGGCCGGTTTCTTCCGCCAGCGGTATGAACTCGGCCGGCGGCACCATGCCGCGCTTGGGCTGCTGCCAGCGCAGCAAGGCTTCCACACCGAGCAAGCGTCCCTTACGATCGATCTGCGGCTGATAATGCAGCACGAATTCGCCGCGCATCAGGCCGTGGCGCAAATCGGCTTCCAATGCCACGCGCTCGTTGATCACAGCCTGCATGTCAGGGTCGAAGAAGCGAATCGTATTGCGGCCGGCCGCCTTGGCTTCATACATGGCCAGATCGGCTTGCTTGAGCAATTCATCCATGCCGACCGGCTGCAGGGAGAATAAGGTAACGCCGATGCTGGGCGTGGTGTGATGTTCCTTGCCGTCGAGATCGTAGGGCGCGTTGATGGCGGCAAGAATCTGCGCGGCGGCTTTTTCCGTATTCGCCGCAGCCTCTTCCGGATTCTCGCCGACATCGGTCAGGATCATCATGAATTCATCGCCGCCCCAACGCGCCACCGTATCGGATTCGCGCACGTTATGACAAAGACGCTCGCCCACTTTCTTAAGCAGCAAATCGCCTTTCTCATGGCCCAGCGTGTCGTTGAGATTCTTGAAGTTATCCAGGTCGATCAGCACCAGAGCGCCATGCTGGCGACTGCGCGCACTGGTGGCTAATGCATGCTTGAGCCGGTCCAGCAGCAGCATGCGGTTGGGTAGCTTGGTCAGCGTGTCGTAGAAGGCGAGATCGTGTATTTCCTTTTCCGCGGTCTTGCGTTGCGTGATATCGGTATTGATGGAAAAGATGGAGTGCGGCTTGCCGCATTCATCGCGCACCAGCGTCCATCTTCCTTCTATCGCGATGGGGCTGCGGTCCTTGCGATAAACGGTAATCTCGCTGCTCCATTCGCCATGCTGCAATACCTGTTCGGACACCAGGCGGTAAGTCGCTTCCTCATCGCCGTATACCAGCTCCATCAGCGATCGGCCCAGCGCCTCTTCGCGGGTCCAGCCGAACATGCGTTCGGCGCTCTTGTTCCAGAACATGACCTGGTTATCGGCCAGGCGGCGCACGATGATGGCGTCGCGTGCCTTGTCCAGCAGCGAAGCCTGTTCGCGAAAGCGGCGCTCGTTTTCCAACAAGGCCTGCGTGGCGCGCTGGCGTTCGATGGCAACGCTGATCAGATGCGAGCAGGATGTCAGCAGCTCAACCTCGCCGGTCCTGGGCTCGCGTGCTTCGCTTGCATACACGGCAAAGCTGCCCAGCACTTGCTGATGGTTGGAGAGAATCGGCACCGACCAGCACGAACGCAATCCATGACGGCTGGCCACCTCGCGCAATCTTTCCCAACCGGGATCCGTTTCGATATCGTTGGAGATCACCGCTCGCTCCTGGTCAGCGGCCGTGTCCCATGCCATATCCTGCGGCACGATTTCCATGCCATCGATGGTCCTGATAAATTCTTCCGGCAAGCTGGGCGCTGCGCCGAGATGAAGGCGGCGGCCACTTTTATCCGGCAGAAGAATGGCGCAACGATAATGCGGAGATTGCGACTCGGCCAGGTGCACGATGGCATTCAGGATATTTTTCAGCGGCGCACTGGCGGCAATGCTTTCCAGGATTTCTGTTTGCCTCGCATGAAACTGCTGCATCCCGTGCCGCTCCGTCACATCGCGCAAGGACACGACCATGCCTTCCTTCGAAGGTATGGCCCGCACTTCCAGCCAGATCTGCAAACGCTGATAGTAAATGGTGCATTCCGTCGGCTCGCTCCCGTCGAGTCCGAGCTTGCACAGCTGATCAAAATCCTCGCCCAGCATGTTGTGAAACTCTTCTCCGAGGCGCTTGCCCATCAAGCGCTCGGCGGTTTGCTGCATCAATTGTTCCGCCTTGCGGTTGACGTAGATGAAGCGCGCCTCCTTGTCCAGAAGGACATAGGCTTCAGTAAGGTTTTCCAAGATGGAAGTAAAGTGTTGTGCGGTTTCTGCAACTGCTTGCGAAGAAGAACTGTTTGCTTCTTGTCTATGCCCGCGTCCTGAATTGGCAGACATGTATATCCCTGATGAACTCGCCATCAGCCCTAGACAGCTTGTCTGTGGTTCAGTTCGCACACAAGCGCTGGTCTGGCTTCATTTTTTCTATTTTCCAGGGAGATAGCTGGCCAAGGCAGGGAGTTTATTTCGCCTCGGAAATTGTCAGCTCGCGCCTGAATTCAAGCCCGAATATTGCTTTCCCCGATCCAGCGGTTTTGCAAGGAGGCAGCCATGAAAGCTCTGGCAACAGGCCGGGAGAATTTATTCAGCCGATTTTCCGCGCACCTTTCTTTTCGTCAAAAGAAAAGGGGGAATGTTCGCGCCTTCTTCATCAGCCTGTTGCTGCTAACCGGCGCCGCCTACGCTGACAATGCGCTGCTGCATCAGGCCTATGCGCAGTATCGGCAGGCTTATCACACCGGCTATATCACTTCGCTGATCCGCTTCGAGCACAATACCGAGTTGCGTTATGCGGATACGCCGGCCCGCGCGGTTCCTGATTTCGCAGAAGGAAGCTGCACGGTGTTTCTGTCGCCGCAAGCCATCAGCAAACTGGGATTCGACCAGGGTAGTCGCTGGCGCTTCATGGTGTTTCATGAAATGACGCATTGCGACTTGTATTTCTCGCTCACTACCCTGCATCCCTTTCCCGACTTGCCCGCCCAGGCCAACCTGCTGTTGTCGGATTTACTGGAAATTGAATACCTGTTCCCCAGCGGCTCGCGCCAGATCAATGGCTACATCACGTATCACGAGCTGTATGCCGATATCCGGGCAATGGCGCTGATGCTCAATGAAGGCGCGGCATGGGATGACATAGAACCGATCTGGCTGTTTCGCAGGAACAGTCTGGCTTCGGTGGTGGGCGGGCACGACAGCGAACGCATGCTGATGCAAGTGCCGTTTCACATGGAAGGGCAATTGCTGCCCATCAATCTGGACAGCAAGGTGCGCCTGCTGATCGATCGCTACTTAGTTACCGACTTCATTGAAAAAGTCTTTGCGCCCTTCCCGGCGCATTTCTCCGCGTCACGCCAACTGGAAGGCAGCCTGCGCACCATCTGTTCCGGCATCCGCTCGCCCTGGTCGTCGCCGCGTGAAATCGCCTTTTTGCAGCGGCGCCTGGGAGAAGGCGCGAGTTCGCCCAAGTCCTTGTGGCAGGAGGTGGCCGCCCTGATGCAGGAAAGCGGGGAGTGCAGCGAATTCATCGAACGGTTTTTCCAGCGCCGTTACGGCAAGCTGGTCCAGCATCTGGACGACCAGGATGCAAGGATTGCCGCATGGCTGCGCAAGGAACAATGAGGAAGGCTGTTTCAGCCCGCAGAATCGCCCGACGAGGCTGCCGGCGAAGTTTTCTGCTCGGAAGAGGGAGGCCTGCGCCGTTGCAGGCGTTCGGTATAAAAAAGATGGGCGCCGATAAAAAACAGCGCGAAAGCGGTAATCACCAATGAAGGACTGAAAGTCCAGGCGGCGACAGCCAGCAGTAAGGCCACTATCATCAGCACGATGCCCAGAATTTCATTTGATTTTGCTTTCATGACCTACCCTTTTGCCAGGATCGATGCCGGCGGGAGAGCAAGAAGGGGGAAGGCACAGACTGGCACTGAACAACGAAGGACTTCAAAACGCGATTGCATGAAAGCTTGCCTCTATCCTGAAGGTTGATCACCTTACGCAAGCCGCCTCGTCAACACGATCCCGTTGCTTCAACGGCAAGCAAACGGCAGTGTAATTTCTTCAGAGATACCCTGTCCACCTGGCGTGTACAGAAAGGCACATGCCTTGACTTTTCGTTCAAGGATGGAAAAGGCGGATCAGCGCGGATAACGCAAGGTGTTCAGCTTGCGCGGCGCGTTGCCGGGGAAAATGACATCGATGATCTGGTTGTGGCGCTTGAACTGCACTTGCCAGCTGAAATAAGGATTACCCCGCGGCAGGATTTCATTCAAATGACCAAGGATGGTATTGCACAAGCGCGCGACTTCGCGGTCTTTGGCTTCATCCTCCAGCAGGATAAACAAGGCCAGCTCTTCCCAATCGGCAGCATATTGATGGGTGACGGATACCACGAAGGGGCGGTCGGCCATATCGCGTACGGTGGAAAATACTTCTCTTGCTTTTACTTCACCGCTCACCGGTTGTTCTCCATTGCAGCCGCAGCATCGATTATTTCTGGCTTGCCATCCCAGGGTGAGCAAGCGACTTGGTCTTGTACGATAAGGGCAATTCCTGGCGTCCATCCTTGGGTTGTGCCTCCCGTCGCCATGCAAGTTGCGCTCTCCAACACAACTTGCCTAAGAGATATTGCCTTCCTGACACGCCCGCCAGTTTAATCATTCCTTATGGCAATGTCTATTGCGGTAAAGGGACATGGAATGAATGGACTACAACATCCAGGGTAGGGCGAAGGCACCCATCATCGCTGCACAGGCAGGGAGCGCAGCTTAGAGTATGCGATTGAACCAGAAGACCGATAAGCCGGCAGACAGCATGGAGAACAGCGCGGCAATCAGCGCCATGATGGCGGTGATCTCGAATTCCTTGCTTTCGAAAACGAGGCGCGCGTTGAGGGAATCGTAGACTTTCTTCAGTTCGTTGGTGGTGCTGGCGTAAAAATAATCGCCCTGCGTGATGCGGGCAATTTCCTTCAGCGAGGCTTCATCCAGCTCCACCCGCATCGACCAGCCGTCGAAGGTCACATCGCCGCCGCCGGGCGTGCCGATGCCTACCGTGTAGACCCGCACGCCGCGCTCGGCGGCCAGGCGGGCGGCAAACATCATGTCTATGCCGGCCGTCTGCTGGCCGTCGGTCAGCAGGATGATGGCGGCCGTTTCATGCGAGCCGGGCGAAGCCGGCTGCTCGGGCGCGTGGCTCGGGCCGGAGCTGGCGCCGCTTTGCAGGCCCCGGCTGCCGGAGGTGGCATAGGTCAGGCCCGCCAGGTCGAAGCCGGCGTCCGGGAACAGCGTTGCCAAAGACATGATGAGACCGCTGCCAATCGCGGTGCCGCCCTGCAGCTGGAAGCGGTCGATCGCCGCCGTCAGATCCTCGCGCGAATTGGTCGGCTGCTGGGACACCGCGGCAGTGCCGGCAAAAGTGACGATGCCGATGCGCACATCGGGCTGCAAGTCCTCGATAAAAGACTTGGCCGCATGCTGGGCAGCGACCATGCGATTGGGTTGCACATCGGTCGCGCGCATGCTGATCGACACATCCATGGCCAGGATGATGGTTTGCTGCTTGCCGGGAATGGTCATCACGGCGGTAGGGCGCGCCGCGGCAAACAGCGCCGCGGCAATCGCCAGGAAAAACAAAGCGGGCGGCAAATGCCGCTTCCAGCTTGGCGAACTGCCCATCGCTTCCTTGACCAGGCCCAGGCTGGCATACCGCAGCATCAGCTTCTTGCGTCGCCTTATCAGCATCACATAGGCCGCTGCCAGCAGCGGCAGGATCAGCATTAGCCATAACAGGTGGGGCCAGAGAAAAGTCATGCCGGCTCCGTGTACGTAGGAGAGACAGGCGATGCAGCGCTGCTGACATGGCGGCTGGCCAGGCTGCTGCGCGCGCGCCGCTTGCGCAGATCGGCAAAACGCACCATCGCTTCGAACAAATCTTCATCGGTCGATACTTCCAGCGCATCGACGCCGGCACTGGCCAGCGCCTGCCGCAACCGGGCTTCACGCTCTGCGGCCAGCGTCATGAAGCGCTGCCGGAAGGCCGGGTCATGCGTATCCACCAGCAACTGCTCGCCGGTCTCCGCGTCTTCCATGGTCACCAGGCCCAGATCGGGCAAATCGTTTTCCAGCGGATCATACAAACGCACTGCCACCACTTCATGGCGCTGCGCCAGATAACCCAGCGGCTGCTCCCAGCCGGGAGTGCTGAAAAAATCCGACACCACGAACACCGTGGAGCGCCGGCGCAGTACGGAAGCCGCTGTCTGTATCATGCCTGCCAGGCTGGTGGCTTCGCCGCTGGGCTGCATGGCCCTGGCTTCCTGCGCCTGCATGCGCTGCAGCAGGTGCATTACATGCCGGCGGCCGCAGCGCGCGGGCAGAATTTCATCCGTTTGATTTCCGTACAAGAGCGCTCCGACGCGGTTGCCCTGGCCGGTCAGCAAGCGCGCCATCGCGCCCACGAACTCGGTGGCCAGCCCGCTCTTGCGCACCGCCCCAGAACCGAAGTTCACCGACGGGCTCAGGTCGACCAGGAACCAGGCGCTGATTTCCCTATCCTCGCGATATTCTCGTACATGCGGCGTTTGCAGGCGCGCAGTCACGTTCCAGTCGATATGGCGCACATCGTCGCCATGCTGGTACTCGCGCAAGTCGGCCAGGTCCAGGCCGGTACCGCGCATCAGGGTCTTGTAATTACCCTGCAGGAAACCATCCAGCCGCCGCAGCACCGTCCATTCCAGCCGGCGCAACAGCTGCTCAGGCCTGGGTGACGTTGGCGATGCGGCTGGCATAAGCGTCCAGGGGTTTTTCGGGTTGCGCCACCTTGGCGAGGATCTGCTGGATCAACACATCATTGTCGATGGATTCGCACATGGCTTCGTAACTCAGCACCACGCGATGCCGCAGCACATCAGCCGCCAGGTCCACCATGTCTTCCGCCAGCACATAACGCCGGCCGCGCAGGAAAGCCATCGCGCGCGCGCCTTCCACCAGGCAGATGGTCGCGCGCGGACTGGCGCCATATTCGATGAAGCGCTGCAGATGGCCGAGGCCATACGCCGCCGGCGTGCGCGTGGCCGTCACCAGTTTCACCGCATACTGGATCAGCGACGGGTCAACATAAATGGTGCGGCATTCCTTTTGCACTGCATGCAGCTGTTCGGTGGTGGCCACCGCCTCCACCTCGACGGCCGGGCCGATGCTGCGCTCGACGATCACGAACTCTTCCTGGTAGCTCGGATAATCGACCACGACCTTCATCATGAAGCGATCCACCTGCGCTTCCGGCAGCGGATAAGTGCCCTCGGTTTCAATCGGATTCTGCGTGGCCATCACCAGGAAAGGCTCGGGCACGCGATGCGTATTGCCGGCAATGGTTACCTGGCGCTCCTGCATCACTTCCAGCAAGGCGCTTTGCACCTTGGCCGGCGCGCGATTGATTTCATCCGCCAGCAACAGGTTGGCAAACACCGGTCCCAGCGACGTCGTGAATTCGCCGCTCTTCTGGTTGTACAGGCGCGTACCGATCAGGTCGGCCGGCACCAGGTCGGGCGTGAACTGGATGCGCTTGAAGGAACCGCGTATCGCCTGCGACAGGGTTTTCACCGTCAGCGTCTTGGCCAGGCCCGGCACGCCTTCCACCAGCAAGTGTCCCTGCGCCAGCATGGCGACCATCACGCGCTCCAGAAAGCGGTCCTGGCCGACCACGACGCGCTTGACCTCATACAGAATGCGCTCCATCAGCATGGAGGCTTCGTTTTGCTTGTCGATGTATTTTTCAGCCGGCTTGCCACCGAATCGGCCGCTTTGCAGAAATTCCATGATGTCCCTTTATATATCTCTAATTTCTCTCTAATTACTGCCTAACAATGATCAAATTTGACTCTAATTTTTTTCTAGTTTTTCTCTAACAAACTCTCTAACCAATTCTCTAACCAATTCTCTAACCTACTCTCTAATCAATCACCAAATTAGTAACTAATTAACATCAAATTAATTATCAACAAACTTCTAATTTGAATTTCCATTTCCTCTAATTTTTATCTAATCCTGCCTAATGAATTTCCAGTTTCTGCCGCGCCTTGCTAAAAGGGCGGCATGCCCGCCGCCTGTGCTGCGCTTTCTATCGGCACTGCAAAACCGATTCCCACGAAAACGCGTTGCGAAGTAGGGTTCAAAATACCGGTCACGATGCCGACCACCCGGCCATCGGCAGTTACCAGGGGACCGCCTGAATTACCGGGGTTGGCGGCGCTGTCGAACTGGATCAGGTTGCTCAACACCCGCTTGCCTTCCGGCGATAAATATTCGCGCTTCAGGCCCGATACCACGCCCGAGGTGACGGAAGGACCTATGCCGAATGGAAATCCGACTGCAAACACTTGCTCGCCCGGCCGCAATTGGTCGGAAGAACGCATGGTGGCGGCCACGATATGCTTGGGCACCTTTTGCGCCTGCAACACCGCCAGATCCTGCTCCGGCCGCATGCCGATCACATAGGCATCCGACTGGCTGCCATCGGCATAGGTCAGTTGCAACTGCTGCGCGCCCAGCACCACATGCAGGTTGGTCAGAATCACACCCCGGTCGATGATCAGCACGCCGGTGCCGACACCCTCTTCCACCAGCTTCTTGCCTTGCCGGCTCAGGCTGGTTACCCGTACCACCGAAGGCTGTATGGCTTGATAGGCATGGATGCCGGGAGAAGGCAGGAGGGTGTTCTGAAGGCTATGCGTGACGGCGGCGTCGATATCTTCCTGGTTCAGCATGAAAGACACCGGGCGAAAGGCAAGAAAGGCCAGGGCCAGCACGACCGGCACCAGCAGGGTCGCCATCACGGTACTGGCCGACACCTGTTTATGCAGCAACTCGCGCCAGCGGCCTGGACGCGGCGATGCGTCATCTTGTGCCGGCGAAGACGTATCGGTGCCGGCGGACGCAGCTCCAGGCAATGCCTGCCGGGTATCGCGGCGAGAGCTGCTGCTGTAGAGAGCTGTGCGGCGCATGGCGAATTCGCACTCCATGTCTATCGGGTGGCCCTGGCTCTCTGGAGGGAGAAGAACGGCCATTGTCGTCATCAGGCAGGCTAGGGCCTTCACCCTGACGTCCATTGCTCAGAGGCTGGCCGCGCCGCGGTCAAGCGAGTAAAGCTGCGGACCTGGCCGGCGATCGGTTTGCCAGTCGCTGCCAGCAAACCATGCAACCTGATTTGGAACGCGCAAGCGACTGAGGGTTTCACCTTACCCAAAAAGAAATCCCGGCAGCCTGCGGTATAGCAAAGGAAGTGCTGCTTCGGAGAAAATCCCAGCACTGCCTATTTTTTCATCAGCAGACTGTGTAGGAAGTCCCGTCATTTCATGCTGCAGGCATGGCCGGCTTCAGCTGCCGGCCATGAGCGAAATCAGCGCGTCGTGAATTGCCAGGCATGGTCCACCGGCACGCCATCCACCGAACCGATGAAGCGCGCTTCGTAGCGAGTTGAAGGCAACAGCACGCCCAGCGGTACGAGCGCGGCGACCGAGGATTGCGTATTGCTGTCGTTGTCGCTGGTGAGCAGGTTGGCGGGCAGAATCTGGCCGCCGGGCTGGCGCAAGGTGAACTGTTGCACGTTGATGCGCGAGGTAATGTCGGCATGGATGCTGATCGGATAACCGGCGGCATTTTGTCCCGGCAGCGGATCCGGAATTTCGCTATCGGTCAGAAATAATACCGGCACGCGCGTTTGCGAATCGGCCGGCCAGGTGATGAAGCGCCCCGCTCCCAGGCCGGCACTCAGGCCGTCGGCGGCGAAATTGGCGGTGAGCCAGGTGTAACTTCCCGGGTCCGTGCTGCTGCCCGTCCCGGCCTGATTGAAGACCGGCTCCAGGATCACGAAGCGATGATAAATCGCGGTCATCAATGCATCAGCGGCGATAAAGCCGGAAGGATTGGTGGCGGCGGAAATCACTTCTCCATAAGCAAAGCTGGCTTGCTGAAACCGATAGCCGGCTGCTTCCAGCCTGTCGCCCAGCGTGGCACCGGTGAAGGAGGGTTTGCCGGCTTCCTGAGCATGCGAGATATTGTTGTTGTCGCGCTGATAAATCGAGTGGCCGCGCGCTGCCGTGTCGAGCAAGGCGTTGCGGCTCAACATGGATAAGCCGGCCTGCTGACGACGATAGTTGAACCAGTTGAATCCGTCCGTTGCAGTGTTGTCCACTTGCGTGGGCGCGCCCGGTTCGGAAACCAAGTCGCGGTCTTGCTGGACTTGGCGCCGGGAAGTATTGCCGTCATCGCCACCCCCACATGCAAACAGCAGCATAGCTGTCAGGAATGCGACCCATGATGATCTCCAGCGCACTTGTGCCTGCATGCTTCCCCCTGTTTCACTGACACGCCGTCATCGACATGTGATTGCGGTCCAGGGCTTAGACGAAAACCTGATGAACTTGTTGCAAGCAGCTTGCGTTAATTTCTTCCAACTCATGCCGCATCAAATAGCTGCTTGATGAAACGTAAATTATTGCGACGAGCCCAAATGAACGGGCATTGATGAGACATAAACATGAACATGCACTCGACATGACGCAGGAAGAATCAATAACGATTGACGCTATCGTGCAGCGAACTTTATTACTTGTTCCTATACAAACGCTTTCCCGCAACGCGCGTGAAACTTTCTCTCGACATTGATTCCCCGTTACACTAAGGTCTTACCCATTTTGATTGATGCGCTGTATTGCAATGAAACCCGTCGCTCCCGGTACTGTTATTTTTCATCGTTATCGTGGTTATGGTGTGATTACCACCGTCAACCTGACGACAGGCTGGATATCGGCCCGCTTCGGCAATGAAGGCCGCACACTGGATTTGAATTTGTCTTCCGATCAAGTGCAGCATGCCGATGGCGAACCGATTCTGTTTCGCCGCACTGCGCCTGACCGGATGCCGCATGCCAAGCTGATGGCCATGGTCAGGGAAATGCATCGTGCCGGTTATCAGCGCTTGTACTTGTATAGCTGGCCCAAACCTTCCGGCTTGCACTGGCGCTGGCACTTGTTCGCGGGCCCGCGCAAATGGGTGCATAGGCCCTGGCGCGAAGGCTGGTACGGTTCCGGTGCCGACTACAATCTGAATCCGATTCTGGGCTGGGGCGATACGCCGGCAGCGTCAGCGCAAGAGTTGGCCAGCAGCCTGGCCAAGTTTGATCCGGTCGGCCTGGCTCAGGCGCTGGGACGCGATGAAGATCACAGCTTGTGGTTCGAGCAAGTCTGCGATGCCTTGTTGCCGAATTATGCATTCAGCCTGGGATGGGATTATTACCAAGGCGCACAACCTCAGCACTTGCCGATTATCTCAGTAAGGAAAGGTATACCGGACTACAGCGGTCCCGCCCTGCCATGGCCGCCGGGCTGGAAAAAAGTCTGGAGCGGCAATGATCAGCGTCCCCAGATTATTCGTCGTGTGCGTACCGGCCTCCCCACCGATGCCGATTATTGAAGCAGCAGGCTCCTGAGGTAGCGCCCCTCCTTTAGCGCTGCTCTTACTTCCTCAATGCAATGCCGGCCCCGGGCTGTTTGTCGGCATGGCTTTTTCAAGATGATGAAACAGATGCTCCATTTCATCATCGGCCGGCACCTTGATTTCCTTTGCGCCGGCAAGCGGATTAATGCCTTGTACGCGCAGGCCCTGTTCATATACCAGCCGCCCGCCAAACCATCCGGATATCATCACGCCTGCAGCGGCCAGTGCCGACAGCCACAGCGATCCGCCCTGATGACCGGGCGAGCGCCGACGTGCTGCCACATTGGCAGCTGTCACCACCAGTGCGCCGGTATTGAGCAAGGCATGAACATTCGCGGTGCGCTTGATTTCGGTGCCGCGCGCTATCGTCATGTAGTCCATGGCGCCCGCCGTTCCTGCCGCCAGCCCGCCCAATAAGCCGCCCATCAGACTGTAATAAGCGGCATCGGCATAACTCTGTTTGCCGCTAGCCTGATGCATGGCATCCATGATGAATCCAAAGGGCAGGAGCGCAGCAGGGGCCACGACCAGCATGGGATGCAAGGGATGGCCGGCGAGGGTGGATTGCGGCATGAGGTGCTCCTTTTTTGATAGGTAAAATCACATAGAGCAGCGCAGTACCCTGTAAGGTTCCCCTCATTGCTGCACTGCATGCAAGCTGCAGCGGAAAGCAGGCGGGCTTTTCAACACCGGCAGCAGTCGAGACTAGACGCAAAGTCTTCCTGCGGTTTTTGTGATGCACCACAAAGAGTGTGCAATAAGCTGTCGCACTATCGATATACGGCGATGCTTTGCAACTTACGCAGCCGTATTCCACAAAGAAAGTTTTTCCTGCATCGAGGAGTGTTGGCATAAAAAAATTCGGGGGAACTTCAGCTTTGTCAGGCCCTCCATAACAGCCGTCGGAACCATGTCTTTTGGGGGTGAATGGAAATATGAAGCCGATAATGTTGACCGACTACGATCCCAATCGTTTGCTGGATACCTTGACGCAGCATTTGGGTGTGAAGAACGATAAGGCCTTATCGCAGAAGCTGAAAATGAATAAGTCCCTGGTTGCCGGCATTCGGCAAAAACGCCTGCCGGTAGCTGCTTCCCTGATGATAGGCATGCATGAAGCAACCGGCATCAGCATTCCCGAACTGAAAAAAATCCTCGGCGACCGCCGCAGTAAATATCGCCTTGTTTGCCGCTAAGTTTCAGGCACAGGTGTCAGGCAGCAAGTACAGATACAGATTTTTTTGCAGATTTCCTGCATGGCTTGTTCTTGTTCAGGAACGCAAGCCATGCAGGATCGCTTGCGCCATCATCCCGATTTACAAAAGCTCGTATACTCCTGCTCTTAAGCATAACAATGAGCAGCGGCATGATTCGGCGTGCGAATGGCACTGATCCGATCTGCTCGTTTTTTCCTCACCTTACAAGGATAGAACATGGGATGGCTGGGCCTCGTCAAAGCAGTGCTGCCGCACGCCGGAACTATCGTCAATTTGGCGACGCCGGTATTTACCAACCTGAAGAACAAGGACGCC
This sequence comes from Pseudomonadota bacterium, assembly GCA_023422955.1. Classification (GTDB taxonomy): domain Bacteria; phylum Pseudomonadota; class Gammaproteobacteria; order Burkholderiales; family Burkholderiaceae_D; genus JAEZLB01. The sequence goes on from JAFAGG010000027.1 coordinate 21,022, forward strand.
GTCACCGAGCATCCTGAAGTCGTTAAGCGCCAGATTGAAGAACTGCAAGCGGTCGCGCTGCAGAATGCGGCACATATCAAGGATCTGGCTGAGCAACTCCAGGCCACTGCCAAGGCACTGGAGCAAGCCATGCTGGATGCCGAGGCCAAGGTAAAACGCGCTCATTCCTATTGCATCCTTGCAATCGCTCTTTCCCTTTTCTCTTCTGCTATTGCCCTGTTCGCACTCTTGAGCCGCTAATCCTGCCTTCCTGTTTGCGCGCTCGCATGCAGCAAGCAGGGATGTGCCCGTATTCTGAAACATTATTTGCTTAACCGCGCTAACACAGGCAATGAGTGACGATAAGTCGGCACCTTCTTCCTCCAAGAAGCCCGTAACCCCCCCCTCCAAAGACAGGCGCTCGCTTTTCGTGAGTCGACTACTGCCGTGGCTGGTCCTGTTGCTAGCGCTGATTGCCACCTATCAGCTATGGCATGAAACGCAACGCGAAACGGATAGGATACTGGACACGGAATTCGATCTTCTGGCACAGGACACCACTGCCCGCTTGCAGTCGCGCATGCAAACCTATGAGCAGGTCCTGCGCGGTACGGCCGGACTGTTTGCCAGCGGCGAACATACCTCGCGGCAGGAATTCAGTGCTTACTACGGCGCCTTGCAGTTGGGTAAAAACTATCCCGGCATCCAGGGCGTCGGTTTTTCCCTGGCAATTTCTCCGTCCGAACGCGAAGCCCATATCGACGAGATCCGCAGTCAAGGTTTCCCGAATTACAGTATTTATCCCCTGGGGGAAAGGGATTTCTATAGCTCCATCCTTTATCTGGAGCCATTTTCCGGCCGCAACCTGCGCGCCTTCGGCTATGACATGTATTCGCATCCCGCACGACGCGAAGCCATGGCGCGTGCACGCGATACCGGCGAAAGCGCGATTACCAGCAAGGTCACGCTGGTGCAGGAAGTCGGGCAGGATGTACAGCCGGGATTTCTGATGTATTTGCCGGTCTATCGTCCCGGAACGCTGAACCGCACCGTGGAAGAGCGTCGCGCCAATCTGCTGGGTTGGGTCTATGCGCCTTTTCGCATGCGCGATCTGATGATGGGTTTTAACGCGGGTCAGTATGTCGATCTGGATTTGACCATTTACGATGGCACGGACATCACCGATGCCGCCTTGCTGTATGAAGGCCGGCGCTATCCACGCGGCAAGAAATCGCGCTTTGTGCAGACGCATGCGATGCAGATTCGTAACCGTTACTGGACCGTGATCGTGGCAGCGCCTCCCACCTTTGGACAAAATGCGCGCGACGACCGGGCCGCCATCATACTGAAGGCCGGGATCGCGATGAGCCTGCTGATAACGCTGCTGACCTGGCTATTGGTGGATGAGCGCGCCCGCGCCTGGCGGGCGGCCGATCATGCGTACCGCCTGGCGCTCTACGATCCGCTCACTCAATTGCCTAACCGCAAGCTGTTCAATGATCGCCTGCATCACGCCGTCACGCAGGCAAAACGCGAACAGGAGCGCATCGCGGTGATGTTCATCGATCTGGACAAGTTCAAGCCGGTCAACGATAACTTCGGCCATGAAATCGGCGACCTGCTGCTGGTGCAAGTGGCCGAGCGACTGGTGGGATGCGTGCGTGAATCCGATACGGTGGCGCGCCTGGGCGGCGATGAGTTCGTGGTGCTGCTGGCAGGCGGCAAGCCGCCGGGCGGAGAGATCGTCGTGGCAGAGAAAATCCTGGCGGCGCTGCATGCTCCTTTTCATGTAGACCGTCATCAGTTGCACATCTCATCCAGTATCGGCATCGCCCTCTACCCGGAACACGGCACCGATGAGAATCAGTTGATGCGCCATGCGGACACGGCCATGTACCATGCCAAACACCGCGGACGCAATCGCTTCCATATCTACGATCCCCGCCTGCAGCAAGGCTAACGCCTGCACTGGCGCCTCAATGCGGAAGCATGCCCGACCTGCGTATCATGGCTTTCAGCGGCCGCACGATGATAGGTTCGCTGAAGTAGAAGCCCTGCATTTCATCGCAGTCATGCTGACGCAGAAACTGGTACTGGTGCTCCGTTTCCACGCCCTCGGCGATGACCTTTGCGTTCAGATAGTGGCCCAGCGCGATCACGGCTTTTGCGATCGCCGGCTCTTTTTCATCCTGGCCTATGCCATGCACGAACGAGGCATCGATCTTGAGATGATCGATGGGCAGCTTTTCCAGATACGACAGGCTGGAGAAGCCGCTGCCGAAATCATCGATGGAAATGCGCACGCCCAGCGACTTCAGCTGATGCAGGGTGTGCGCCATGTGTTCGGGGTCGTCCATCAACTGGTTTTCCGTCAATTCCAGTTCCAGGCATGCCGGCGGCAAACCGGAATGCGCGAGCTGCTGCGCCACGTTTTCGATAAATCCTTTTTGCTTTAGCTGGCGCGCCGACAGGTTGATGGAGATGGAAAAGTCGGGCAAGCCCATGGCCCGGAACTGCGGAATCGCCTTGCAGGCTTCGCCCAGTACCCAGTCGCCTATCGCCAGTATCAGGCCGGTTTCTTCTGCCAAAGACAAGAAAGATTCGGGTGTCAGCACGCCTCTTTCCGGATGCTGCCAGCGCACCAGCGCTTCGGCGCCCGTGATGGTGCCGCTGCGGCAATCTAGCTTGGGCTGAAACAGCAGGAATAGCTGCCCCAGCTCTATCGCCTGCCGCAGCTGGGCTTCCTGCTGCAGGCGTGAGTTGGCGGCGGCATGCAGTTCGGGCGAATAGAACTGGTAATTATTGCGCCCCAGCGATTTGGCATGGTACATGGCGGCATCGGCGTTGCGCATCAAGACTTCCACCGTATTGCCATCGTGCGGATAAATGCTGATGCCGGCGCTGATGGTGGGCATCAGGTGCTCGCTGAGCTGCGGCATGGCGGCGCAGACATTGTGGTGCAGGCGATCGATCAGGTCGGCGATGGATTCCACGCTGGGCTGGTTGGCCAGCACCAGCACGAATTCATCGCCGCCCAGGCGCGCCACGATATCCGATTCGCGCACATTGCTGCGCAGGCGTTGCGCGATGGTTTTCAGCACTTCGTCGCCGGTATCGTGGCCGAAGGTGTCATTGATAGCCTTGAATTTATCGAGATCGATAAACACCAGCGCCACCAAGGTGCGATAGCGATGCGCCTGCATGATCGCCAGCTCCAGGTGCTCCCGCATCAGGTTGCGGTTGGCCAGTCCGGTAAGCGGATCATGGCTGGCCATGTAAGCCAGGTGTTTTTCGCTTTGCTTGAATTCGGTGACATCGGTGATCAGGCCGACGTAATGCGTGACCTTGCCTTCGGTATTGACCACGGGATCGATCTTCAAGTCATTCCAGAACACTTCGCCGTTTTTTTTCACATTGCGCATCGTCACATGCGTGCCTTCCCGCGCCTGTATGGCCGTTCTTATTTTTTCCGTCTGCGCTTGGTCGGCATCGGCGAGCCGCATGAAACTCGGGTCGCGGCCTGTGACTTCCTGTTCGGTGTAACCGGTAATGCGCTCGAACGCCGGGTTCACGTATTCGATGAGATTGCCTTCCTCCGTGCAGCGCGTAATCATCACGCCGCTGAAACTCGCCTGCATCGCGCGTTCGCGCAGCCTCAGCATGTCCTCGTAATTTTTCCTTTGCGCGATTTCCACGCCCATGCCGCAGACGCAATGCCTGCGATTTAGCGTAATGCGCGAACAGCTGAAAATGTAAGGCACCACCGCACCGTCCCCGGCCAGAAGATTCACCTCCACCATGGTGTGTCCCAACCTCAGGGCTTCGCGTAATGCATGCTCGACGGTGTCGCGATCCTTGGCTTCAAAACACGCCGTTACCGGCGATTGCGCCAGCTGGCGTGCCGTTTTACCCACGATATCGGCAAAGGTGTGGTTCCATAACAGAAAGCGACCCTGCTCATCCACGACATAAAACGGTCCGGCCAGGCTGTTGATGAACTGGCTTACCTGGCTTTTCCGCTCTGAAGTACGGGTCGGCAATATCAAGGCAATGCGGCTGCCGGGTTCGCTTTCGTAATGGGTTTGAGGCAACAGGAAGAGACTGGCCGGGATCTCATGCCCCTGGCTATGCCGCAAGCGACGAGCTACCCGGTGCATGAGGGATTCCGATGCAACCTGCGTCGGCTTGGCCCTGACTTTTTGCGCCAGCAGCAACTGGTAAGGCTGCGTCAAAATCTCATCCGCCCGATATCCGAACAAGCGTTCGCATTCCTCGTTCCAGCTTGTGACACAGCCAGCCTTGTCTATGACGAATGCAGCGACCGGGCTGCGGCCGGGATTTATCATGGGCTGGCCTTGAAAAGGAGTGGGGTTGTGCTCGCCGGGAGCGTGGGCAGAAATCATGATCACGCTGCCCCGCCGTGCCATGTTAAGCGCTCGGCCCTGGCGCAATTGGGGAATTGTCAAACACCGCACATTCTGGTTTTGCTGTTTTTTTATGGATCCTTTTTTGCTCACCTGAACCGGTGCAGCGCCTCCAACCCGGCTTCGAATCGGTCCATAAACGCGTTGAATTGACCGACAGGAAAGCGAAACAGAAGCACCGCGCCTTGCCCTCATGCGGCTTAAATCCGGTGTTTTTCCTCATGAAAATTGCACTTTTTACAATACACCTCTTATTGCCTTATGCCGGTTCTGCCTGCCTTGCCGCCCTGATTGAAGCGTATTAATCCCGGCAGATACCCAGCTGTCGCGCTTCTTTCTTCCAACTAAAAGTAGAAAATTTCCCGCGCAAACCTTCTTTTTTCAATAAAAGCTGCAGCCTGGCTGGCATCATTGATTTGAATAGCAATGTATAATTTTTGCTCGAATGCTTATTGCATGGCGATCATGATGTGCTTACTCACTTCTATTTAAGTTACTGAAATTTAAAGTTTATTTACAATTCCTCCTGTGAAAACTGCTTGTCGGCCTGTTTTCAATAGATATAACCAAATACAATAAATAACATCACAACATGTGATTGGAGTTATTTCTAGGCTTGGCCTATAGTAACGACTGTCGAACAGTAACAGGGAAAGAAACGGTAGCAGTTATGTAACTGCAAGTTGATACCGGATAGGAAGAATTGTTACTTGAAACGAAAATTTCAAATAACTGTGAAAGGAAACATCATGAATGCTCTCAAAAATCTGCTTTCCTCCTTGCTTGGCAGCAACGTCTCGAAAAAAGAAGCCAGCAAGGACGCCCTCGTGAAGCCGGCTGTCGACAGCCGCCACCAGGAACGCAGCGACTTGATCGACCAGATCGTTGCCAGCTGGGGCAATGATCTGCAAGCGCGCCACCGCTACTTCGGACTCTCCTGACCCAAAGAGATATATCTATCTTGAATATGCAGAATAATAAATTGAAATTGGACTTATTTCTCTCTCAGCCTCAAGATAGAAGCCATCAAGGAATTACACGGTAGCAGGCAGACGAAAACGCCTATTACCGCAACAAAATTGCCAGAATCGTTAAAAGGAAAAAATTATGATCGCTATCGCTAAACAAATGTTCTTCCCCTTCTTTTTCAAAGCAGCTAAAGAAGAAGTTGCCAATAAGCCCGCCGCTAAAGATGAGCGCACCGCATTGATTGACAAAATGGTTGCCAGCGGAGGCATCGACTACAATGTGCGCCGCCGTTACTTCGAAGTATCGCAAACCGTTTAATCGGAAAACGCTGCACACGTAGTCAAGGAACAAGAATCCCCGCTTCGGCGGGGATTCTTTATTGTCCGCGCTGATTTTCATAATCATGTGCAATGCGGCACTTGCCACCCGCGCTTCCGCTCTATATAAAGATGAGCCACACAGCGGGAGCTCATCATGTTCATGGTTTACTGGAGTGCCGGCGCAGAAAGCGCGCTCACGCCTCAGGCCCAGGCTTTTCCATCGGACCAGATGGGAGCCGCCATGCGCTTCACGGAAGCGCTGCGCACCCGTCAGCGAGCCGGAGAAGCCATCAGCTTCATTAGCTTTTGCTCGGAAAACCCGAATTCGGTTGGTCAGGCGGGTGTGGCGGAAACGGGTGAAGACTATCAATGGAAAAAGCGCCGCCGGTAAGTCCGGCGCCATGATCTTCCCCCTGAATTTATTCCTGCTTATTTCTGACTAGCCCCGGCTTTTGCCGATTTTTTCTGCTTTCTTTTATTTATCGTCTTGCGAATCGACGTGAATACCCCCTTGCCGCTGCGTGATGGCGTTGCCCCCAGTTATATCTGGCTGCCAGCCGGGCCATGGTCCTGCCTGCTGGATTTCCTGGTGGCGCGCTTTCCCCATGTCGATAGCGCGACCTGGACGCGGCGCATGCTGCAGGGCGAAGTCGTGGATGCGCAGGGCCGGCGCCTGCTGCCCGATACGCCGCACCGGGCAGGGCTGTGCGTTTTTTATTACCGCGAACTGGAAGCCGAAACCCCGATTCCTTTCGAGGAAACCATCCTTTATCAGGATGCGCACTTGCTGGTGGTAGACAAGCCGCATTTTCTACCGGTCACGCCGGCCGGCCGCTTTCTGCATGAAACCCTGCTGGTGCGCTTGAAGCGCAAGACCGGCCTGGCGCATCTGAGCCCGGTGCACAGGCTGGACCGCGAAACGGCGGGCGTCATCGTGTTTGCCATCCAGCCCGAGAGCCGCGGCCTGTACCAGGCGCTGTTTCGCGAGCGCAGCGTCACCAAGGTATATGAAGCGCTGGCGCCGCATTTACCCGCGCTGGATTTTCCGTTCACGTATCGCAGCCGGCTGGTAACAGGCAAGGCCTTTTTCCGCACCGAGGAAAGCGGCGGCGAGCCGAATGCGGAAACGCGCATCGATGTGCTGCAGCGCTATGGTGATGTGAGCCGGTATGAGTTGCGCCCGGTAAGCGGCAAGAAGCATCAGTTGCGCGTGCATATGGCAGCGCTGGGTGCACCTATTCTCAACGATGCCTTCTATCCGCAGGCCCTGCCTTGCAAGGGCGATGATTTTTCGCAGCCGCTGCAATTACTGGCGCGCTCGCTGGCTTTCACCGATCCGCTCAGCGGCGAGGTGCGGCAATTTACCAGTGCAAGACAATTGCTGACGCCAGCGGAGATTGTTGCAGCCCTCTCGACTCAATCGTAGGGACCGGTGCCGACATTGCCTGGCTTGATGACTGGCGTACTGGTGACACTCAGCGTATCGCCGCCACCGGAACCATCATTGCCGCCCGCCCTCCCGCCGGTCGTGACAGACACCGAGGAGGGGGCCGGAAAGCGCTGTTTCCACGGAGGGGATTGCGCCAGCGCGGTGGACTTTTCGGCATTCAGGGCGATGGGGACCGTAGCGTTTACGCCGCTGTTGCGGGCCTGAACCAGCGTGCTCTTTTTCTGGCTGGCGCGGGGAAAACTGGCCTGGGCACTGAGCTCGCCGCTCTTGAGCGCTTCGCGGAAAAAATCACCGACCAGCAGGATCGCATTCTGCCCGCCCTGGCCCCAGTAATCGCTGCGCATGGTCACGCGCGGATCATTGAATCCGACCCAGGCGCCGGCCACCAGGTGCGGATGCATCAGGATGAACCAGCCATCGGTATTGTTCTGCGTGGTGCCGCTCTTGCCCGCCACATCGGCTTGTATATTGAAGCGCGACACCAATGCCGTGCCGGTACCGCGCTGGACCACGCCGCGCATCATGTCGATCAGTTGCTGCGCGGTGTTTTCCGACAGCGCCCGATACGGCGCATCGCCGAATTGCTCGATTACCTCGCCGTAACGGTCGGTAATGCGACGCACCAGCACCGGTTCGCGATGTACGCCGTGCTGCGCAATCGTGGTGTAGGCCGATACCATTTCCAGCAAGGTCACCGGGCTGGTGCCCAGCGCCAGCGAAGGAACCGGCTTCAGATAACTCTGGCTGATGCCGCTTTTTTGTGCAAGACGCGCGACCCGCTCGTATCCCACATCCACCATCACCTGGGCGGTGATCGTATTCTTGGAATGAACCAGGCCTTCGCGCAGCGTCATTCTGCGACCGCTTGCACCCGTCATGTCGGTCGGACGCCAGACATCGCCGTCGGGTGCGATGATTTCTATCGTTTCATCGCGATAGGTGTGGCTGGGCGCCATGCCTTGCTCGAGCGCGGCGGCATACACGAAAGGCTTGAAGGTCGATCCCGGCTGGCGCGCGGCACGGGCCACATGATCGTACTGATCCTGGCTGAAGTCACGGCTGCCGACCCAGGCCTTCACTTCGCCCGAGACCGGATCAATCGCAACAAAGCCGGCTTCCAGGCGGGTCTTTTCGCTGCGCAGACTTTGCATGAAATCCTGCTCGGCATGCAGCGCCTGCAAGACTTCAGCCTCGCTCTGACCATCGGCCACCGCCTTGCGAAAGGCAGACGATTCGCGGATGAAGGCTTCTTCCAGCGCCGGATTGGTTTTCCAGAAGTGACCGAAGGGCTCGACTTTCTTGCGCAAGCTGGCATACATGGCCGGCGATTCGTAGCGCAGATCGGTGGTGCGCTGCCCCCATTCGACATCGGCAATGTTTTGCAGCGACTGCGCCTGGCGCGCCACGACCTCGTTGGCCATCTGCTGCAGACTGTCATCGAGCGTGGTGTGAATGATCAAGCCATCGGTATGGAGATTGTGGCCGTTCTCGCGTGCCCAGGCAGTCGTCCACTGCCGCAAGTGCATCACGAAATGCGGCGCCATCGTGGCCGGCTCCTTGGGCCGGTTGAATTGCATGCGCAAAGGCTCGCTGCGAAAGACCAGGAAATCCAGTTCATCCAGCACGCCGTGCTTGACCATCTGCGCGAGCACCACGTTGCGGCGCTGCTGGGCACGCTCGGCATTCAGGATGGGATTGTAGTAACTGGTGCCTTTCAGCATGCCCACCAGCATTGCGCTTTCAGGAATGTCGAGGTCGGCGGCGGACTTGCCGTAATAAGTGCGCGCCGCCATCTCTATGCCCACCACATTGTACAGAAAGGGCACCGTATTCAGATAGGTTTCGAGGATCTCTTGCTTGCCCGCGCTGCGTTCCAATTTGTAAGCCGCCATCATCTCGCGCAGCTTGCGTTCGGCGGTCCTGGCGCGGCCCACTTCTTCCTTGAACAGGTTGCGCACCAGTTGCTGGGTGATGGTCGAGCCGCCCTGG